>CBIHQO010000555.1:0-5060 GCA_966211735.1 uncultured Schlesneria sp. | reverse complement strand
CTTCTGCCAGCCCATTGGGGTGGCCCTTGCCCGGTTCGGTAAGATAGAACCGAATTTCAAAGACTTCCGCGGCGGATGCATCCGGACGTTCCATGCAGCGAAGATGTCGGCGAAATTCGCACAGACCCTAAAGGAGAGTCAACAATGTCGACAGGTACTTCAGTTCGTCAGACACTGATGATGTTGATGGCAGCAGGCGCTCTTGGCGTCAGTGCCATCACATGGACGCACAAACAGGAAGCAGTGGCGATCCCGTCGGCACCCAAAGCCGATGAACTTTCGGCGGCATTCCGCGCGGTCGCTGCCGAAGCCACGCCCAGCATCGTTTCCATCGAGACCATCACTCACATGAAGCAGGTTCAGGGCCGCAATCCTCAGATTGGGGACGACGACATCCCCGCCCCGTTCCGCGAATTCTTCCGCAATGATCCTCGCATGGAGGAAATGTTCCGCAACCGAGGCCGTGGCCGCGCAACACCACCTCGTCGAGGCATGGGCTCTGGCTTCATCATTGATAGTAGTGGGATCATCCTCACCAACAATCACGTGGTGAACGGTGCTGACGAAGTCAAAGTTCGCCTGCATGACGGACGCGAATTCATCGGTCGCGATATCAAGACCGATCCACGAACCGACGTGGCCATCGTTCGCATCGATGCCTCAGGCTTGAAGCCACTGCAACTGGGCGACAGCCATCTGACGCAAGTCGGTGACTGGGTGCTGGCCATCGGCAGCCCCTTCGGACTTGATATGTCGGTGACCGCCGGGATCATCAGTGCCAAAGGCCGCAGCAATCGCATCACCGCTCGAGCCGACTTCCTGCAGACCGATGCCGCGATCAATCCTGGTAACAGCGGTGGCCCGCTGATCAACTTGAAAGGTGAAGTGATCGGGATCAACACCGCCATCGCGACCGAAAGCGGCGGCTATGACGGTATCGGCTTCGCCATCCCCAGCCACATCGCCGGATGGGTCAGTCAGAAGTTGATTGCCAATGGTGAAGTCACTCGCGGTTACATTGGGACCGAAATCAAGGCAGTCGATGCCCAGACTGCTCGTCAGTTCAACTTGAAGGTTCGCGAAGGCGCGCTGGTCCGTTCCGTCCTGCCTGGCTCACCTGCCGAAAAGGCCGGCCTGGAACCTGGCGACCTGATCCTGAAGTTGAACGACACGCCAATCAATGACCCCACGTCTCTGCAAGGAGCCGTCGAACAACTTGCGATTGGCAAAAGCTATCCTGTGCAGATTTCTCGTGGTGGCAAGCATGAAACGCTGACCCTCACCGTGGCCGAGATGCCGAAGAACCTGAGTGTCGCGTCGAACCAAGACGAAGAACCGGCACCACAGCGAGCGACCAAGTTTGACTCGCTGGGTATTGAGGTTCGGGCTCTGACAAAAGACCTCGCCAAGCAATTCGGCATCACCGGCACAACCACAGGCCTGGTGATCAGCGGCATCGAAGAAGGCAGCCCCGCCCAAGCCGCCGGCCTGAAAGCAGGCGACGTGATCGAAAAAGCGGGCGGCCACGTCGTCACAACCGTCGAAGAATACGAAAAGGCCCGAGATCAATTCTCCAAGGGAGATGGCCTCGTCCTGAACGTGCGATCCAGCGATGGACGCAAGTTCTTCGTGGTTGTGAAGGCCGAATAATCTGCTGCAGCAGACCGAGGGGTCAGGTCAGTTCAACGTTCCACTCGTTGAGCGACCTGGCCCTTTTTGTTTTTGTACGGCCAGAAGAGAAAGAGTCGACCACGAATCAGACGAATCTTCGCGAATAAAAGGCGAGGAGAAGAGAAAGCAGTTTCTCGCGCGACGTCGCGGAGATGAGAAGGGCGAAGACGAAACCAAGTGAGCAATGCTCAGCAGAAGCCGCATTCGCCTGGAGCCGGTGATCAACGCGAAGGCGCAAAGTCGCCAGGACGCAAAGTAGAAATCAAAGAGAGATCTCAAGCGAATATTATTGGAGAGCAGAGAAAGATCCGCAAACAGGAATGGGTGTCAGGTAGATCTCTCTGTCCCCAGTTTTCCTTTGCGTCTTCGCGCCTTGGCGCTGAAAACCCAGGCAAAGCAAACACGTCCCCTGCTCAAGCAAAGTCCGCACTTTTGTGCCTATTCCTCCGCGTCTCTGCGTGAAATCTATCGTCTCTTCAGTCTAATTCGTGGTCAACTCTACTCAGACAGTTCCTGCCCGAACGACAACCGCATCTGCTGGTCTCTCACCGGCTGCTGCAACTCTTTGAAGAGCAGGCTGGGCTGGATGTCCTGATTGTTTTGGTATTTGCCACTGTTGCGATACTCGCTGATCTCCCCCTGCACTGTCATGTACAGGATCTGGCAGATCGGCAAACCGGGATAGATTCGGATCGGATGCACGGCCACCAATTCCAGCGTCCAGTAGCCGCTGAAGCCAATATCGCCGACGCCAGCCGAAGCGTGAACGAACAGGCCGAGGCGGGCGATCGACGAGCGACCTTCCAGCATCGGGACGTAATTGTGAGTTTCCGTCCGTTCGACGGTCCGGGCCAGATAGAGCTGCTGCGGTTGCAGCACGAATCCTTCGGGCGGAATAATATGCCGCCGGTATCGGTTCGGACGGCGCACATCCAGCACGATCTCTTCGTACACGATCAGTTCGTCGTGGAGACGCAGATTGTAGCTATTGGGATTAAGCTGCTTCTCATCGAACGGGTCGATCAGAATGTTCTTGCCCAACTGCGACTTGATTTCTTCGCCGGTCAGAATCATCGGAGCGACATCAGGGCCGAAAGGATATGGGGCGGCTCAGGCGACGACACCTTACGGGGCCGGAAGCCGGGATGCAACCGAAACGGAAAGAGCGTCCGCATTGGCCGACGACAAGACGCCGGCCAGGCGACCCGCGCTGCCAAGTGACTAGCTGTTGTCGGCTCGACGAAGCTGAGCGACCAGATCCGACAGATCGTTCACGATCAGGTCTGGGCGTGGAGTGGCCTGTTCGAAGTCATTTCGCGTGCTGATTCCCGTCAAGATGCCGGCCGTCCACAAGCCCAGCGGGATCGCCCCTGAGATGTCCGTGTCGTACCGATCACCCACCATCAGGGTTTGATCGGGCGTCAGGTTCAGCCGCGCCATCGCCTGTTCATACATGCCACGATTGGGCTTGCCAATCACCTGCGGTTGCTGGCCGCTGGCCATTGTCAGCAATGCCAGAATGCTGCCGGCCCCTGGCAGGAAACCGCGTTCGCTCGGAAATGTCGCGTCTGAATTCGTGCCGATGAACTTCGCCCCGCGACGAATCGCCAGCGTCACGTTCGCCAGTTCGTCGTAGGTCAGATGAAAATTGATCCCCGCCACAGCGTAAGTGGCCGCGTCGGGATCGGTGGTCAGTTCGAATCCATTCTTCTGCAAGGCAACCTTCAGGCCGTCCTGCCCCATGACAATCACCGGGCCGCGTGGCCAGCCCGGTTGTCCCATTTGACTCGCCAACCAACTGGCGGTCGCCTCAGCACTCCCCAGCACCTGTTCGGGCTGGATGTGAATATCCATTTCCGCCAGACGCTTGACGAATTGCTCAGGCGTCTTGCTGGCATTGTTCGTGACGAACAAGAACTTGCGACCTGTCTCGGCCAGGTAGTCGATCGCCTGCTGGACCCCCGCCAACGGCTTGGTTCCAACGTAGATCACTCCGTCCATATCAAACAATACGCCACGTACGGAGCGCAGCCCAGCCAGATCGCGAGTCACTCTTATCACTCCAACTTCTACTTCGTTTCGCCCATCATTCGAGCCACGTGCTCTTCAATAGCATCAGCCCAGGTCTTGTAGGCAGCCGGAGTCAGGTGCAGCAAGTCCGGCATCACGTCTTTGCTCAGCACGTGCTTGTCGTCGAGGAACTTGGGACCGATATCCAGGTATTCGACCATCTTGCCATCGGCCAGCTTGGCCACAATCGCATTGGCCCCGGCATTCACCTTGCGTTTTGCGTCTTCATCATCGACACCGCGAGGGAAGATCCCCAGCAGCAGGATCTTCGTTTCGGGCAGCTTGTCGCGCAGCTTCTTGACGATGGCCGTGATCCCCTCGGCGATCTGCTCGCTGGTATTGCTCCCTGAGTTGTTCGTGCCGATCATGATCACAGCCAGTTTCGGCTTGATCCCTTCGATATTGCCATTCTCCAATCGCCACAGCACATGCTGAGTCCGATCGCCACCGATGCCGAGGTTCACGGCATTACGCTTGGCATAAGTGTCGGCCCAGACTTGCTTACCGGGACCTTCCCAAGCCTGCGTGATTGAATCGCCGATGAAAATCAGATCAACGTTGCCTTTCTTCACACGCTCATTGAACGAATCGTGCCGCTTCATCCAGTTCCCATCGCGTGGAACCGGCTTGACGGTGTCGCTCTCTTGAGCCACAGCCGATTGAGCCAACGCGCCGAACACACAAATCGTCGACAACCAGGATGCCAATCGCATGATGCTTCGCTCCGACATTCATTGAAGAGGACGCCACGTAAGCCGACTACAAAATTCGGCCGGACAAGGTTCTACCACAGCCGAATCACATCTGCACGCGTTGCGTTCTTTACCAACCATTCGATGGCATTCAAGCGGAGTTTGTCCTGCTGATCCTCCAGGCCCTATCAGTCACATCCAAGAATTAGGACGGATGCGACGCAGGGGACGAATGAACAACGCGACGACCGTCTACTCTGGCCACAGCTTCCACCAGTGCCTCTGCCTGCGAGTCGCCTCTTGTGGTGATGCCGGACACCTCTTCAGCGCTTGACAGATGTCATCGACTGAATCGGTCAGCAACAACGAATCGAAGTCGTTCTGAGCGATGGCACCATGTTTTAACAGCGTCCCGCGCAGGAACTCGAACAGCGGTTGCCAATACTCCACGCCGACGAAGACCAGCGGAAATCGATTCACCTTTCCTGTTTGAATCAGTGTCGCCGCCTCGAACGCTTCGTCCAGCGTCCCGAAGCCACCGGGGAAAATCAGGAATGCTTGCGAATACTTGACCAGCATCACCTTTCTCACGAAGAAATGCTGAAACAAAACCATCTTGTCTAGATA
>CBIHQO010000554.1:0-5061 GCA_966211735.1 uncultured Schlesneria sp. | reverse complement strand
GTGCAGTCTTCGGAACGCACCACGAGCCTCTATTCGAACCTCTGACGGTACGTTTCGAAGACTGCACGCACCCTACTGCTGACACCGGCTTAGAGGAACCACGCCATGACTGTGCGCCGTGCGTTTGTGTCCTTGCGCTTTGATCATCTGGCGAAGCTTGTTGCGTGCGCGGTGTGCCTGGCAGCCAACATCGTCTGCGGGGCGGACCCGATCGTCACTGTCCCTGCGAATGAAGTGGCGGCTCAAGTTGTGGCTCACTTGGAGGCCGGAGAATTCGGCGCGGCACTTGGTCTGACTCGTGGTATCGCTGACCAGTCCGAACAGCGCGTGATGCGACAAAAAATTGCCGCGACTCAGCAGGCGGCTGGAGAGTCGACCCGCCCTTCAAATAGTGGCGGAGGGGCCATGGCCGACTTCGCGACACTGATCGAGATGATCACGCAAAACACCGGTGGCGAATGGGAACTGACTGGAGGCAACGGCGGGACGATTACTCAATATCCCTATGGGGTCAGTGTCGCGCCGCAAGGGTTGCTGCAGCGAGTGACGCGCGAAGAACAATCGGGCTCACTTGCGACGCTGGCGCGGCAGTCTCGTCAGGCCGATCTCAATCCCGATGTGTCGCGGCGTTCCGAGCTGCGACTGGTGTCGCTGACACGACTTGAGCAAGCCGTCTCGCAACGATTGTCGAATGGCGATGCGGTCACCGAGACGATGTCGCGGCTGGCCGGGTTGTCACAGGTGAGGTATGTGATCCTCTATCCCGATTCCCATGAGATCGTCATCGGCGGACCAGCAGAGGGGTGGCAGTACAATCTCGAAGGCCAGCCGATTGGAATGACAAATCGTCGCCCGACATTACAACTGGATGATCTGGTGACGGTCCTGCGGATATTCGCACGGGGCGAAGAATCGTTCGGCTGTTCGATCAATACTCGTGATGCAGGCGTGCTGGCGCTGACCGATTTCGCCAAGACATCGCATGCTCGTGGTCCGCTCAGCCCCTCGTCGGTTCGCAACTGGGCGAACCAACTGCAGCAGAAACTGGGACGCCAGGACATTGAGATCTGGGGTCTGCCAGCGAATAGTCGAGTCGCTCGAGTGATTGTCGAAGCCGACTATCGGATGAAGTTGATTGGGATCGGCAAGGTGAATGGGGGACGCGATATCCCCAGCTATTTCGATCTGCTGACAGCCAACCCAGAAGAAGGCCAGACGATGCAGGCACTGCGCTGGTGGCTGACCATGAAATACGACGCCGTCGCCCATAGCACTGACCGGACCGTGTTTGAGATTCAGGGCTCATCGGTTCTGTGTCAGTCAGAGAACCAGATTCAGACGAAGCAGGGAAAGCACCTCGCCACCGGCCAGGCAAATGCTGCAAATCGCGCGTTCGCCAATCACTTCACGGTCAACTATGACAAGCTGGCGAATCGCGATCCGGTCTTTGCCGAACTGCAAAGCATATTCGATCTGGCGCTGGTCGCGGCGCTCGTTCAGCACGAGCGATTAGCCAGCCGGAGTAATTGGGATCTGGGAGTCTTTGGTCCTCATGGCGACTATGCGGCGGCTCAATATGCGGTCCCCAAAGAAGTGGACTCGGTCGTCAATCATCGCGTTTACAACGGTCGCGAGATCGTCGTTCAAGTGGCCGGAGGCGTTCAGGGTGATGTGATGTCGATGCTGAAAGACGCGAAGAAGACCCCTGAAGTACCACGACTGAAGAGCATCGCGCAACAAGGTCAAGCGGCTGAACGACCAGTCGGTTGCTGGTGGTGGGATGCGCAGCGTTAAGCGATTCGGGTCAAGTAGGGTGCGTGCCGTTTTCGGAACGCACCACGAACAATCTGTGAGCGCCATTATGGTGATGGCTGGTCGATATCTTCGCTGCTGGGATCTTGGCAAGATGCACCACGATCCGCGCTCCCTTCGGTCGGATCTTGCTTGGGACCGAGGTTATCACTCGCGAATGCAAAACCAAACTGCAAAAAGCTATTCAGAAATGCTTCGAGGATCGTTCCCAAAAAAATAGCCATAGCATCCCCCGACAATGACTTCGACAGGGCCACTTTCAATGATCCCGCTTCACTCCTGACGGAGCGGTTGAATTCGGTTGCTATGAGTCCGATAACGCATTGCTGACGACATCGGATCACTGTCTTCGCTGCGCAACGAATCTTCGTGAGCGATAGCTGCACATTTTATCGCCGGACATCGTTGGCTCGATGTTGATCAGGCTGTCTCCCTTTCGCCAGTCTGGTCGGCCGCCCGACATTCTCTGGCCGCGACCTGACTTTTCTCAAAAAAGTTAAACGTCTGATGGCATCTCGTAAATGCTTGGCAGGCATCGCCTTGAACAGCAGTTCGGTGCGTGTGACCTCGAAGCTTCCACACGAATCGCGGCGTGTTCGTACGAGTTTTGCGATGCAGGTTCTGGCAGCATCATATAGCCGTCGCTGAATCGTCAACAACGAGACGATTTGTCAGCGGCTTTCCAGGAATCCGAACCGGATTCCAATAGAAAGGGGAGACGATCATGTCTCAATCAACGAAATGGGCAGCCATGTGTGCTGCCGGGATGGCACTGGCCGGATTCGGCATGACTTCATCACCAGCGAAGGCTGACCCGGGCTTGGTGGTGAAGCCAGCCGTTATTCAAACCACCGGTCAAACAGTATCTGTGCCCGTGCAAGAAGTGGGATGGCGCGGGGGCGGGTGGCGCGGTGGTGGTATCGGCGTTTATCGCGGGGGATGGGTTCGCCCCGGCGTCGGGGTCTATGTGGGTCGTCCACGTTATTACGGCCCCGCTTACGGTGGCTACTATGGTAGATACCGGCCTTATCGATATGGGTATGTCGTTCCAGGTTATGGCTACGGATACGCAGCGCCGGCTTATGGTTACGGGTATAGCTATCCCGCCTACGGCTACGGGGGATACGGATATACGTGGTAGTGACGAAGTCCCTGCTGCAGCAATTGCTCGAGAGCTTGTTGCATCCCATTCCGAGCGGCTTGCTGTGACGGGATACGAAGCGCCTCGGGGTGACAGTTCACTCCGAGGCGTTTTTCTCGTTAACGCGAGGCTTTCAACACTGCAGCGATTTGCTGCTTCGTGACCGGTTGAATAAGTCCCTGCTCGGTGATCAGTGCCGTGATATTGGCGGCGGGGGCGACATCGAAGGCAGGGTTATAAGTATCGCAGCCGTCCGGAGCTGTCTGCCGACCGAACGCATTCGTGATCTCGGTGGAGGCCCGTTGCTCGATCGGGATCTCTTCGCCGGTCTCGATGGAAAGATCGAACGTACTCGATGGGGCCGCGACATAAAACGGAATGTTGTGAGCCTTCGCCAGGACGGACAACGAATACGTTCCGATCTTGTTGGCCGAGTCACCGTTCGCCGCAATTCGATCTGCACCGACGATCACGGCTTGGACTCGTTTTTCTTTCATCACCCAGCCGGCCATCGAATAGCAGATCAGTTTGACCGGAACCTGACGCTGCATCAGTTCCCACGCCGTTAGACGAGCCCCTTGCAATAGCGGTCGCGTCTCATCGGCATAGACCTGCAGTGTCGGGCGTTCGCGCGCGGCGGCAAAGATCACAGCGAGCGCGGTCCCGTCACCAGCCGTCGCTAATCCGCCCGTGTTGCAGTGAGTCAGGACGCCAGAGCAATCTTTCAGGAGCGGCAGGCCGTGACGACCGATGGCCGCACACATCTCGCGATCTTCGTCCTCAATCGCTCGTGCTTCGACCAATAGCCGATCAACGAGCTGAGCGGAGGTCAGATCCCTAGCCGCCTGAGCGACCCCGCGCATCCGTTCCAACGCCCAGAACAGATTGACCGCCGTCGGCCGACTGGTCGCCAGGTAGTCGATCACCTGATTCAAACGTGCATCCAGTTCAGGACGCGTTGCGCTTCGAGCCGACTGCGCTCCGACAACGACACCGTAAGCCGCCGCGACACCGATTGCGGGCGCGCCGCGGACGCGCAATGACTTGATCGCTTCCCAGACGGTTTCGACAGTCTGCAGCTTGAGTTCCAGGTATTCGACCGGCAACAGGGTTTGATCGATCAATTGCAAATGACCGGTCGCAGAATCACCGATCCAGGCGACGGCAGGTTGAGCAGGCATCAACAGCTTTCCAAGGCAAAGTTTATCAGAAGGGAGAGGGTGAGGCTTTCGGCGTCTTTAAGTCGTAGGCACACTCCGTGTGCCGTGTGAGTTCTTTCGGAGCCGCAAGTTATGGTGCGACGATTGACCTGCCGCTTCCAAGGAGTCAGCTCGGTAACGCAGAAAGTACACTGCGTGTTGGACACGGCACGCGGAGTGTGCCTACGACTCTAAAGACGGCGAAGCTTTGCTTTCCTCGAAACTACCATTTACTTCATTGGCGAATAATCGGTCGGAACCAGGAACTGTGATTCTACCTTCGAGACAATCTTGCCGTCTTTTTCGGAAGCGTCGCGTGCTGCGACCCATTCGGGGTCTTTGCCGAATGCGGCGAACGATGCTTGAGCGGCGGCCTGGCTCTTGTGGGCCAGCAGATACACCAGCTTATCGCCGACCGGCTTCCCGTCTTTTTCGATCGGGGTGCCGTACACGACGTTCTTCATGCCGTGCTTTTCGAACAGCTTCAGCGTGTGATCCTTGAAGCGAGCATTCAAAGCCGGCAGACGGCCTTCGAGGGTGTAGTAGGTCCGAAGTTCATAGACATGCGACTCTTCCTTCGATTCGGCTCGCAGCGATCGCGTCGACCAGCCGAGAGCGATTCCAAGAATCAGGGCGGCGGCAACAGTGAGATTTTTCGTGGAGAACATAATCGGGCTCCTGGCAGTCAAAAACGGGTAATTCGAAGTGATATCCGACGAGGGAAATCAGAACGGATGATACCGCAGTCGCGATAGAGATTCAGTCGAAGGCATCTTCCGCCGGTTCCCAGTTCGGCGGGGGGTCTCCTGACCCCGCCGAAACGTGTGACCGGAGGTCTCCTTCTCCCTGGCGCAGAAACAGCGCCTGAAAGTGTCCGGGACTGGAGACCTGCGGTCGGCGGTTTCGGCG
>CBIHQO010000553.1:0-5062 GCA_966211735.1 uncultured Schlesneria sp. | reverse complement strand
CATCGCCAAGATCAAATCGTTGCTGCGGCCCGTGGACCCCAACGTCACAAATCCCCATCAAGTGACGATCTCAGGAGATGGCTCACTGCAAGATCGCACTTATCGGCAACAGGATCTGGTCGAGGCGCTGGAAGCCGCCTGTGACGACATTGCGAGACTGCAACAGCGTTACGAAGATGAGCTTGCGCAACGTCGCAAAGTTGAACTCGCGCTGATGGAGTCGGAAGCGTTCTATCAGTCGCTCGTCGAAACGTTACCCCTGGCAATGTTACGCAAAGACTTACAGGGGCGCTTTACCTTTGCGAATCGACTGCTCTGCGAAGCTCTGCGTCGAACGCCCGACGAAATCGTCGGCCGAACCGACTACGATTTTTTCCCGCGCGAACTGGCAGAAAAATATCGCAGCGATGACCGACGAGTCGTCGAATCGGAACGCGATCTGGAAGTGACAGAAGAATTTCAGACCCCGACCAGTGAGCGGCGTTATACGCATGTCGTCAAAACGCCGGTGTACGATGCGAAAGGCAACCCCGTCGGAATTCAGGGGATCTTTTCCGACGTCACGGAAAAGAAGCGGGCTGAAATCGAACTCAATCAGACGCGAGCCCGTTTGCAAGCGGTGCTGGATGCGGCCACTCAAGTCTCGATCATCGCCACGGACGTCAACGGCATTATTGATGTTTTCAATGTCGGGGCGGAGCGAATGCTCGGATACACCGCCGAGGAAATGGTGGGACGACGAACGCCAGAAATCATACATTCGGCAAGTGAGATTCAAGCACGCTCGCAATCGCTCTCACAGGAATATGGCGAGACCATTTCCGGTATTGGAGTGTTCTTTGAGAATGCACGACGAGGCCGGCCGGAAGAAGGCGACTGGACATATATTCGTAAGGATGGCAGCCAACTTTTCGTCAATCTGGTCATCACCGCTCGACGTGATCGCGATGATCGCGTAATCGGCTATTTGGGGATCGCCACGGATATCACGGCTCGCAAGCGCGCCGAAGCCGATATGTTGAAAGCGAAAGAGGCCGCCGAGGCGGCAAATCGGGCGAAGAGCGATTTCCTGGCCAATATGAGCCACGAAATCAGGACCCCGATGAATGCCATCATCGGCATGACCGAGTTGGTGCTGGATACGCCACTCAGTCCGCCTCAGCGCGAATATCTTTCCATGGTGCATGAGTCCGGCGAAGCGCTGCTGGCTGTCATCAATGACATCCTGGATTTTTCGAAGATCGAAGCGGGAAAGTTAAGCCTCGAACGCGTGCCGTTCAATGTTCGAGAAGTTTTGGGAGACGCGCTGAAAACACTGTCGCTGCGAGCGCATCGGAAACGGTTGGAACTGGTGTGCCACGTGGCGTCCGATGTTCCTTTCGCCGTCGAAGGTGACCCGCATCGACTCAGGCAGACGGTGATCAATCTGGTCGGCAATGCGATCAAGTTCACGGAAGCTGGCGAAGTCGTTCTCGATGTCGCAGTGGAGCGATTTGAAGATGGCGGGCCAATGCTTCAGTTCAGTGTCATGGACACGGGGGTGGGTATCCCCCAGGAGAAAATGGACACGATCTTCGAAGCGTTCGAGCAGGCAGACACTTCGACGACACGTCGATATGGCGGGACGGGGCTGGGATTGGCGATCGTTTCCCGCCTTGTCGATCTGATGGATGGAAATATCTGGGTCGAAAGTGAAGTTGGCCGGGGCAGCAACTTCCACTTTACCGCTCGTTTTGGATCGGCAAGTGCGGAACTGTTGCCTGATGTGGCGGAAATTTATCCCCCTCTCCTGCGAGGCCTACGAGTTCTGGTTGTGGACGACAATGCGACCAGTCGCCGTATTCTGAGCGAAATGCTGACCAACTGGGGCATGCAGCCGATCGCCGTTCCAACTGTCTCTGAGGGGATTGCGGAATTGGAGCGTTCTTCCGAGCAGGGATCGTCCTATGCGCTCATTCTGACAGACTCGAATATGCCTGGTCAGGATGGGTTCGAATTGGCGAAACAGATCCAAGCTCGAAAGGGGCTCTGCGGAGCGATGATTATGATGCTGACTTCTGCAGACCGGTCGAATGATCTGTCGCGATGTCAGCAACTGAATATTTCTGCTTATCTGGTCAAGCCAGTGAAGCAGTCAGAACTGTTGGATTCTATCGTGCAGGCCGTGGGAGTGAACACGGCGTTTGCCGGGTCAGCAGTCTCTTCGTCGGCACCAGGGCGTACGGCGTCGGTCGCGAAATCGATCTTGCTGGCCGAAGACAGCTTGATTAATCAAAAGTTGGCGATTGGATTGCTGGAGCGATGGGGGCATCGAGTCACGGTCGCCAGCAACGGCAATGAAGCGGTCCGGCTGTCGGGCAGTGAGGAATTTGATCTGATTCTGATGGACGTTCAAATGCCTGAACTGGATGGCTTGGACGCCACTCGCAAAATCCGCAAGCGAGAAGAGAAATCGGGAAGACATCTGCCCATCATCGCGATGACAGCACATGCCATGAAGGGTGATCGAGAACTGTGCCTGGCGGCAGGAATGGACGGATATCTCATGAAACCAATACGTGCAGAGCAACTCTTTCGTCAGATCGAAGACGCGACCGATGGTCGTCTTCCTGCCGAACTGGAACAGAAAAACCAGGCGGACCAGGTCAACGGGTTGGTGAACTGGACGGTGGCCAATCGGGCAGTGAATGGTGACAGCGAATTGCTGAAACAGGTTGTCGGGGCATTCTTGTCCGAAGGCCCCCAGTTGTTGTCGACGCTGGAAAATGCGTATGCCGAGAATGATGGCAAGCGGTTTCAGCGGGCGGCCCACACACTCAAGAGCGCATTGCGAACGTTTGGCGTCGACAATTGTAATGCCGCCGAAGAATTAGAACTGGCCGCCAAGAATGGACTGAGCACGATCGAGCCAACGCGGATTGCCGCGGTTGTGGCGCAGGTCCAGCCGGTGTTTCTGGAAATGGAGCGCCACTTGCGCACGAACTCTGCGAATGGTACGATTCGATAGAACTACGAGGAGTCGTTTCAGAGAGCGGCAATTCAGGCAACAATTAACCAGAGGGAAAGTCATGCCGACAGTTCTCGTCGTCGATGACTCTGCAACGGATCGAATTCTCGCGGGTGGCCTGCTGGCCGACCGCGGTGATTTCGATATCGAGTATGCCGTCGACGGCAGTGATGCGATCGTCAAGATGGAACTGCATGTTCCTGACATCGTCTTGACGGACATGGATATGCCGGAGCTGAACGGATTGGAACTGGTCGCCGTCATCCGCAAGGCGTACCCATTGGTTCCCGTCGTTTTGATGACGGCCCGTGGCAGTGAAGAACTTGCTCTCAAGGCGTTGCGCGCGGGTGCGTCGAGCTATGTTCCGAAGCGGCAACTTAACACGGAACTTTTAGACACCGTCAACCAAGTCTATTCGGCCGCTCGCGAAGATCGCGGCCGAATCCGATTGATGCGTCGCATGACCGAGCAGCAAGTACAGTTTACGATCGAAAATGATCACGAATTGATCTCTTCACTGGTTCAGTACCTGAAAGATGGCGCTGCTGGGATGGGGATTTGTGATGAAGGGGAACGCGTGCGAACTGGTGTCGCGTTGCAAGAAGCCCTGACAAATGCTTGCCTGCACGGAAATCTGGAAGTCGACTCGGCTCTTCGTGAAGTGGATCATCGTCAATACTACGAGTTGGCTCGAACTCGAATGACGCAGTCTCCGTACTCACAACGACGGATTCACGTGAGTGCCCGCTATAGCCCCGAGGCCGCCGTGTTCTGTATCCGCGATGAAGGGCCAGGATTTAATCGCGAATCGCTGCCGGATCCAACGGATCCCACCAATATTGAACGTCCGTGTGGACGCGGATTGTTGTTGATGCAAACGTTCATGGACGAAGTCAAATACAACGAGGCAGGGAATGAGGTTACGATGATCAAGCGGCATCGTGGTCTGTCGACTGCTCGCAATCAGGGGCCTGAACGATGAGTTCCAGTAAAGTCTTTCGAGTATCGTTGGCTGATGACGCAATGATCGTCGAGTTGCTTGGTGTTGTCAGCAGCTTGGCGGATGACAGTATTACGCGCGAGTTGGATACGGTGCGCCAGCGCCTGCGAACGAGTGGGTGCAGCGGAATTGTGGTTGATTTCGGGCAGGTCGCCTATTTCGGCTCCAGCATGCTCGAAGCGATCCGTGCGCTCTGGAACGACCTGAATCCGAATGAGGGTCGCCTGATTCTCTGCAACGCTTCTGAAGTCGGCCGCGAGATCCTGCAGGTGGCCAAGTTTGATCATATCTGGCCGCTGGTCGACACGCGTGAGCAGGCACTTCAATTGCTGAAAGCGTGAACTTCGTCCGTCTTGTTTCATATCGCAGTCGAGTTAATACCGATGACCAGTATCAGCCCTGAAATAAACCTTCAAATCGATCGCTATGCCGCGGGTCCAGCAGAACTGCGTGCTGCGATCGGAAATCTTTCTCGCGATCAAGTTCGCCAGCAGGCCGCTCCCGGAAAATGGAGCGTGCTGGAAGTCGTCTGCCATCTTTCGGACTTCGAACTGGTGTATGCAGATCGGATGAAACGGATTCTCGCTGAAGACCGGCCCACGATGTTCAGCGGCGATCCCGATCAATTTGCCGCCGCGTTGGCCTATGATCGGCGAGACTTGGAAGAGGAACTGCAGGTGATCACTGCAGTCCGTCAACAGATCGTCCGGTTACTCCGGACCCTGGATGCCAGCGCCTTTGAACGCGAAGGCATCCACACGGCAGATGGACCATTGACACTGGCGACGCTTCTCCAGCGGATCGCCGGCCATATTCCACATCACGCCGAATTCATCCGCCAGAAGCATCAGAACCTTTAGAGCGGGTCGCACTTCCGTGTCGCGTTGAAACATGGGTTAGACACAGCGGGCTTTCGCTCGCGAGGCGCCACAGTCAGGTGGGATCTGCTGTGAATGACCGTGCGAGATTCTGCTTGTGAAATCGCTGACGTTGTTAAATCGGAGGGCGAGGCCTGAGTTTCAGGCGCATCTTTGGTCCTTTTTGAGTTGTCTTTG
>CBIHQO010000552.1:0-5064 GCA_966211735.1 uncultured Schlesneria sp. | reverse complement strand
AGCTTCCACTCGGTGAGATCCACGTCGGCGACGACGAAGGGCGCAGAATACGGCGCGAAGTCGAGTAAGAAAAACGAATCGTCGCCAGACACGAATAGAAATCGCTGAGGACTCTACCACAGAGACGGGAAGCTACCCCCGACCGCACCCGAAATCTGATGCTTAGGGCTGCTCCGGTTAAGGCCTGACCCGGTTCACACGACCCCGCCGCAGCAAGGGGTAGCTTCTCGTCTCTGCAGGAGCCGCAATCGGCTTTTTGATCGAGCCGACCAGTATGGGGAACAATCGACAGAAGTCAAGGCTGGGCCATGTTTTTCGTAATCTGGTGACGTATGAGCAAGGAATCCGAAATTGAGGCCCATTCAGGACCATCCGCAGTCTTCTCGGACGGTATTTGCGACCTCAATCGAGGTCGCGACTTGCCGTCGAGGTGCGAACTGACGTGTCGCGTCCCGGATATTGTCAAAAATGGAAAGTTCGTTGCAACAGGCCCAGCTACGTTCATGATCGGGGGAAGAGCCGCCGGATCGCTTTACAAAATAGCGTTAAAGCATTCACCGGTAATTGTTTGCGACTATAATCAACCCTATACGAGCGGGTCAGGCCGCCAGGCCGATAGTGGTGGTGTTAAGCTAATCACAGGTGAAATCCACCTACTGCCGCGCTCCCACGAAGCATAATCTATATCCACACTCACAACTTGATTGCCATCTTGGAAGGAAACGGGCCAGGCATGCAACGCTTGAAATTCTTCGGCTTCATCCTGCTCTTGATCGCCGCCGGATTTGGGGGCTATTTGATTGGATCGCGCGCGGAGCAATTGAAAAAGTTCGACGCGCACGAAGCTCAAGCCCCTCACGCCGATGTCACCCGCCGCCAACTGACTGGGGTCGAACTTGGGAAGTTGCCTGGTGAACTGGAGCTGAATCCCGATGTCATCAAATCACTCAATATTCAGGTCGCCGCCGCTCGCCAGGCTCCAAATACAGAACCCCTGGTGCTAGCGGGTTCGCTCTTCCTCGATTCCAGCCATCTGGCCGTCGTGCATACCCGTTTCACCGGAGAAGTGGTGCGAGTCGGCGATGCGGTCGAGATCAATCCCAAGGAGGGCGATTCCAAGTTACGACAGGTGCGGGCAGGTGACTTCGTCAAGAAGAACGACATCATCGCCGTGATCTGGAGTAAGGAGATTGGTGAAAAGAAGAGCGACCTTGTGGAAGCGCTGTCGCGTCGAAATGCTTCGAAAGCCACATTGGAACGGTTGGAAGGATTGGAAAAGGGAAGCGTCTCGGGCCAAGTCGTTCGCGATGCGCGACGCCAGTATGAATCCGATCTGATCGCGATCGATCGCGCCGAACGCACGCTGCGTTCGTGGAAAGAGACTGAAGAGGAGATCGCCGAGGTCTATGCGGAAGCCGAGCGGATTGTCCGCAGCGAAAATCCAAAGGACTCACGCGTGCGAGAAACCTGGGCGAACGTCGAAGTTCGATCACCATTAGACGGTGTGGTGCTGGAGCGAAACATCTCGATCGGCGAAATCGTTGATACGGGTTTTGACATGTTCAAGATCGCCGATATTTCGCGGATGGGTGTGCTGGCGAATATCTATGAAGAAGACATTCCCAAGCTGATGTCCCTGGGCCCTAATGATCGGCAGTGGCGCATTCGGTTAAAGGCAGAGCCCGAATCCCAACCGATTGCGGGGTTCTTCGAGGTCGTTGGCCACGTGATCGATCCAGGGCAGCATACGGCGGCAGTCGTCGGGTGGATTCAAAATCCCGATCAGAAGTTTCGGACAGGCCAATTCATTACGGCAACAGTCGATGTTCCCGGCCCAACGAACGCGATCCTGATCCCCAATTCGGCGGTCATCGATCAAGGAGCATCCGCCACAGTCTTCGTCGCATCAGATAGTTCCCGTACGAAGGTCACGGCCCGCCATGTGACAGTGATTCGGCGTGGACGAGATTTCGCTCTGGTTCGAAGGGCCTCTGCCGACAGCATCACCGGCGATGAAGAGGCGTTGAAAGAGGGCGAATTGGTGGTCACGACCGGGAATCTGGAGCTGTTTGGCGTCTTGCAGGACAACCCGCCCACGACGGCGGCGAAGTCTCCGTGATGTCGTGGCTCGACCTCGTTCCGCAGAGTTATCGCTGGCATAAGGTTCAAAGCGTTCGCCATGATCTTTCGTCTCATCCAATGGGCTCTCAATAATCGTCTGGTCGTGCTGCTGTTGACGATCGCCCTGATCGGCGTGGGCAGCTATTCGTTGGTCCACCTGAACGTGGAAGCGTATCCCGACCCTGCGCCGGCGATTGTCGAAGTGGTGACGCAGTTCCCCGGTGCCTCCGCCGAAGAAATCGAACGCGAGGTCACGATCCCCCTGGAGATTGCTCTATCGGGTATGCCTGGATTGCAGTCCATGCGCAGCAAATCGCTGTTCGGACTGTCTCACGTTCGAAATCAGTTCTCGTATCAGACGGACTTCTTCCGCGCACGAATTGAAGTATTGAACCGGATCTACACAGCGGGCCTGCCACCGGGGGTGCAGCCGACGCTGGCCAATACGACACCGACTGGCGAGATCTTTCGGTACATTTTGAAGGGCCCGACCGATGCTTTGGGCAACCAGATCTATACGACGGCCGATTTGAAATCGCTGCAGGACTGGGTTCTGGAACGCGAGTTTCGACGCATTCCCCGCATCGCGGATGTAGTTTCCTTCGGCGGCACCGTCAAACGATATGAGATCCAACCGTCGCCCGAACGCCTGAAGGCCTACGGGATCAGCCTGGAGCAGCTTCAAAAGGCGATCGAGGAAAACAACTCCAACGTCGGGGGCGACTTCGTCACGGCGGGGCCCACTGTGCAGGCGGTCCGCGGGCTTGGTCTGCTCGGTTTAGGGATCGATCCGGCGACGACCTATCCAAACGGGTCCACACCCGCAGAAGTGGCTTTGCATCTGCGCAAAGGGGAGGACCGACGACTACGAGAGTTGCGAAGCATCGTGCTGGCGGCCACGAACACTGTTCCCATTCGCGTGGGTGATGTGGTTGACGGTGGAACGTATTCGTCAGACACCGTGGCGGGGCAACGTGGCGTCATTGTCGGGGCGCATCCTCCTCAGGGTCGAGTCGCCGTCAGCCGACCGGTCTCTGCAGATGGCAAAGATGCGAATGATGCCGACGAAAATCGCACTTGGACGGATCGTCCTGATGTCGTCCAGGGGATCGTCCTGTTGCGAAAAGGAGAGCAGTCCCTGCCGGCTCTAACGGACGTGAAGGCGAAGGTCGAAGAATTAAATACCACTGGTACCAAATTGCTGCCCGGCGTGAAGGTCGAGACGATCTATGACCGAACGCACCTTGTTGATCTCACAACTCATACTGTTCGTGAAAACGTGGTGCTGGGTATCTGTCTGGTGACTGCGATTCTGCTGCTGTTCCTGAACCATGTTCAGAGTGCCGTGATCGTGGCGATCAATATTCCACTGGCGCTGCTCTTCGCGATGTCCGTGTTGTACTTCCGCGGATTGAGTGCGAATCTGCTTTCTCTGGGAGCAGTCGACTTCGGGATCATCGTGGATTCGTCGGTGATCATGGTCGAGGCGATTTATCGGTCTCTCAGTGCTGGCGAGCGCGCGGACCTGGAGTTGAAAGATCGTATCCTCCGCGCCTGCGGCGACGTGGAACGAGGCCTGTTCTATTCCACCATCATCATGGTGTTCGCCCTCCTACCTTTGTTCACGATGCAAGGCCCGGAAGGTCAGATCTTTGGCCCCATGGCCGACACCTATGCATTTGCACTGGGTGGGGCATTGATTCTGTCGCTGACTTTGTCGCCGGTGCTGTGCGGACTCTTATTTACGAAGCTTAAGCCAGCTAAAGACAACATGCTGGTGAGATGTCTGAAAGGTTTCTACGTCGGCCAGCTACGGTTGGCGCTGCGCTTTCGCTGGTTGAGCGTTGGCCTGTTCGCCGCGCTGCTGGCTGCGACGGCGATCGCCCTGCCGCATCTAGGCGCTGAGTTCATGCCTGAACTGGAAGAAGGCAACGTCTACGTCCGCGGCACCTTCCCGGTGAATGCGTCACTCGATGAGGTCGCCGACAAAGCCCTGACTGCTCGCAAGATCCTGCAGAAGTATCCTGAGATCACCTTGGTCTTGAATCAGATGGGCCGCCCTGGTGACGGGACCGACCCGACGGGGTTCTATAACTGCGAATTCTCTGTGCCGCTGAAGACGCACGATGAATGGCCGAAGCTGGTCAAGCAGACAGGAATCGCTCGGTGGTTACACGGTCCGATGCGAGCTCGCACCAAGGATGAATTGATTGATGAAATGAATGATGAGCTGAACGCTTCGATCCCTGGCGTCGACTGGAACTTTTCGCAGTACATCCGCGACAACGTGCTGGAAACGCTGTCGGGCGTGAAAGGCGAAAACGCGGTCAAGATCTTCGGCCCAGACCTCGACAAGCTGGAAGAGATTGCAGAGAAGGTGAAGGCGACATTGAGCACTGAGGTACCGGGCATTGTGAACGTCGGTATCTTCCGCATTAAGGGGCAGGCCAACCTCGAGTTTGCCGTGGATCGATCCAAGTGCGCGTTGTGGAATGTCAGTGTGGCCGATGTCCAGAACGTGCTGACGACGGCTGTGGGCGGAAAATCATTGACTCAAGTTGTCGAAGGCGAACGCAAGTTTGATGTCACGCTGCGGTGGCCTGAACGATTGCGACATAACGAAGAAACGATTCTGGATATCCCTGTCGAAGTCGTTCGCAATCGACTGGTCGCCGACTCGCCTCAAGGTCCCGGCAGCAAGGCAGGACAGCTCGACTATGCGGGAGGCCGCGTATCAGATCTGGCGACCACCGGCAGTCGCGAGAACATGTCCTACACCGATGCCGCCAGTGTGCCTCGCCGTCGCTTGCGCGATCTGGTGACCCCTCTGACTGCGGATGGCGAGCCGCAAGAGGATGGGACGTTCGTGCGTTCCGGTGCCTCGACGATTTATCGCGAAAAAGCGAGTCGCTTGATCGCCGTCAAATTCAGTGTTCGCGGTCG
>CBIHQO010000551.1:0-5078 GCA_966211735.1 uncultured Schlesneria sp. | reverse complement strand
ACGATGGGTGCCGAAGTGCGACCTGTCACCAGCGGATCGCGAACGCTTCGTGACGCGATCAACGAAGCAATGCGAGACTGGATGTCGTCCGTCGAAGACACGCATTACATCCTGGGATCCGTCGTCGGCCCGCATCCATTCCCGATGATTGTCCGCGACTTCCAATCCGTGATCGGTCGCGAATCGCGCCAGCAATGTCTGGACAAGGTCGGCCGACTCCCTGATGAAGTGATTGCCTGTGTCGGCGGCGGATCGAACTCGGCCGGCATGTTCTATCCGTTCGTGGATGACAGTGGCGTTCAATTAACCGGTGTCGAAGCAGGTGGCCGCGGCGACAAGCCCGGCGAACATGCCAGCACTCTGACCTACGGGACCAAGGGTGTGTTGCATGGCAGCTACAGCTATGTGCTGCAGGATCCCGATGGCCAGACGATGGATGTCCATTCAATCTCGGCGGGACTCGACTATCCGGGAGTTGGTCCCGAGCACAGTTACTGGCGAGACACTGGTCGTGTAAATTATGTGAGCATTCGCGACCATCAAGCATTGGAAACCGTGTCTCTCGTCGCTCGCACCGAAGGGATTCTGCCTGCGCTCGAAAGCTCGCACGCGATTGCCTATGCCATGGATTGTGCCCGCAAGCGTAAGCCCGAGGATATCATTGTCGTCTGCCTGTCAGGTCGAGGCGACAAAGACGTGAACGAAGTCGCGCGATTGACTGGCCAGGACCTCTGATCCCCGTAGGTTATGCTTCAGCATAACGCTTGGTCTGATTCAACTCGAAGAATCGCTCCCTCATTGGAAAAAGAGTTATGCTGAAGCATAACCTACGCCACAGCAGACAATAACATTTGAAAGAGCTCCGGTGCCTTCACCTTCCCGTATTGCCGATGTCTTTGCCGCTCGCCAGAAACAACAGCAGATGGCGTTCATGCCATTCTTGACGGCGGGTGATCCAGATCTGGCTATGACTGCGCGACTGGTCGAAGAGCTTTCCAAAGCGGGAGCCGACTTGATCGAAATTGGGTTCCCGTACAGCGATCCAATCGCCGACGGACCAGTCATTCAGTCGTCGTACACGCGGGCCTTGGGGAAAAAACTGCAGATTCCGGCGATTTTTTCGACGCTGAAGCCGGTTGCTCAGAAGATCAAGACACCGCTGGTGGCGATGGTATCCTACGCAATCATCTTCCGGATTGGCACGGCAGAGTTCATTCGCCAAGCCGCCGATGCCGGGTTCGCGGGCCTGATCGTTCCTGATCTGCCTGGCGACGAGGCTGACGAGTTTCAGCAACTCGTGACCCGCAACGATATGGATTTGATCCAACTGATCGCTCCCACGACTCCGCCGGCCCGTTCGGCTCGCATCTTGAAGAACGCCAGCGGCTTCGTCTATTGCATTGCTGTGGCGGGGACAACGGGTGCCCGAGCCGAACTCGCTCCGCAACTCGCCGACATGTTGAAGACACTTCGGACTCAGACCAAGCTACCTTTGGCGGTTGGCTTCGGGCTAAGTCGTCCCGATCAAGTCGAGCAACTGCGCGGCTTGGCCGACGGTGCGATCGTCGGCTCCGCGATCGTCAAGCACCTGGATGAACTGTCGGCCGATCCTGGTAAAGCGGACGTTGTGATCGCGAAGCTGGTTCAGTATGCGGGAAGCATCGCCGCGGCGGCTCATGCGAGTCGCTAGGCGGTACGGGCCGAAACGAACCAAAGCGAGCCTTCACTCCCATCGAGAAATGGGCCACGTCGGGGACGAGCGGTAGATCCAACCCAATGTTGCGGCCGAAGTCGTTGACAGCCGCCTCGACGGTGACGTTCTGAACCGCCCATTTCGGATGAGCAACCTCCGCTCGCATCAACCCTTTATCGGATTCGATGAAGAGCCGATAACGTTCCAGTAGCCATTCGTCTAATGAGCCGTGACGGCATTCCGCCTTCGGTCCGCTCGGACGGAAGGCCAACTCACAAAGCAGCCTGCGAGAGTCGCTTTGTGCGTGAAACAAACGTTGATCCCCAACGCGATCGTACTGCATTGCCGCGTGCTCGTAGGGTAGCGGAGTCAGCATCCGAGCCAGAGCCATCGCGGGACGGTTGTTCGCATGGACACTCAAAAACCAGATCCCGGGCTGCCCATTGCACGTGACATAGGTGCGAAGATTCACTTCCACCAAACTTGAGATCCATGGCACAAATGGCAGCCATCGCGGACGGACCTTCAACCGGAATAGCACCAGACTGACCCACGCCGAGCCATCGCAGGTCGCGACCGCCACGCGTTCAGGAAGGCACGCCTGAATGGCGGCCTGGTCGACTCGCCAATGCAGGAACAACATCTCTGTCCAATGCTGCGACCAGACCCAGGACTGCATCGCGATTGGCTTGCCGGCATCGATCGGATCCTGATTCACGATGAATCCACCTTTCAACCGGAGCCCCTCGGAATGACATCACAGACCGCTGGAGAGATGACCGCAGCGATCCGGGGATCGTTAACTGGGGCGCAGCGAAATTGAGTCAGAGGCTTGGTGATTGATGTTGGCATTGCCTCATAGCAGCGGGCTGACCAGACGCAACGAGTTCTCCAGCAGCCGATGTTGGAAAGGACGTTTCGTCCAGGTTTCAGGGTCCAGTCGAACTGATTCGCTGAGGTAACGCTGCTGCAGTTCGGATAAGGTCCCCGCAAAGTCTCGGTCGAAGACAAACAGCGACACTTCGTAATTCAGCCACAGGCTGCGCATATCCAGGTTCACAGTCCCAAACATCGACATGCTTCGGTCAACAACGATCGACTTCGTATGCAGCAAGCCCCCTCGAAACAGAAAAATCTGAACTCCCACGTCCAGCAGATCATCGTAGTAAGACCGACTCGCGAAGCGGGTGAGGAATGAATCCACCTTCTCGGGAACGATCAGTGCCACTTTAACACCACGTCCCGCCGCTCCCCGGACCGCACGCAACAATGATTCGTCCGGCACAAAGTACGGCGTGGTCAACACCAGCTCTTTTTCGGCGGAATTGATGAGAGCCAGCAATAGCTGCAGCAAACCGTCAGCGGTCTCACCGGGCCCCGAAGGGACCACCAGGATGTCGGCAGGACCGTCTGGTTTGACCAGCGTCAACTCCGCACTTTCGATGAGTGCATGAATCGGGTCGCCCGTTTCCAGCATCCAGTCGCCGATCATCGTGGCCGCTAACGGAGCGACGACGGCACCGCGTACGCGAACCATCGCATCCACCCACTGCCCCACTCCCGAACTTTGTTTGAAGCAAGTCGGATCGACAAGATTCATGCTGCCGGTCCAGGCGATTTCACCGTCGATGATGACGATCTTGCGGTGTAAGCGCAAGTCGGATCGACCACCAATCGCGGGGACAATTGCCACAGGGAGCGCCGGCCGCAGTTCAACTCCCGCCTCCTGCAGCCTGCGGGGTTGCTGCCCCTTCCACCAGGGCCGACCGCCAATCGCGTCGACCAGTAATCGACAGCGCACTCCGCGTCTCGCGGCACGAATAAGTGCTTCCAGGACTTCGTCGGCCAAGCCACCTTCGTTCCAGATGTAGAACTCTATCAGCAGGCTCTTCCGTGACGCATCAATATCACGGGCGATTGCTTTGAGAATCGAATCCGAGTCAGAGAACAGCTCCAATCGACTGCCGCAGACGGTCAAGCTGCCTGCCATAGTTCGACCAAGGTGTGCCATCCCACTGGCTATCTGAGGATGCTTGCTCCAGTCAACATTTGTCAGCAAATCGCGGACGGCGATATCAGAGATCTCCTGATAGCTGGTCCGCAAACTCGCGATACGCTTTGCACGCCTCTCTCCAATGCGACGCTCGCCAACCAGGATGTAAAGCACAATGCCGACGGCAGGCAACAATGAAACGATCAGCAACCACGCTAGCGCCACACCGGTCGCCGGACGCTTCATCACAACCCGGATCATCACGCCCAGGACAATCCCCCAGTGCAGGAAGCCAGTCAACGTGGAAACTTGCAACAGGAACGACACACGACACCTTGTGTGGACATGAATTAATGAAAACTAAGTCAGCCCCGACATGTGGGGAGCGAGCAGTCTATGACGAAGTCATGAGTAAGTCATGAGTAAGTGCGACCGACGAGCCACTTTTCAATGGCTCTTCACCGCTGGATGTCATCGTCAAAATAGACATGGTGCCGGATGGCACAGGCGATCGATGGCTGGCGATAGTAATGAGGCCAGACGTGACGACAGCCGATCAACGACGTGACATCACAGTCAACAATCCGACAGACGTCCTGTCCCAGTCGCCACTGATCAAGCCATGTGACCCCCGCGCGGCCCAGCGAGCGACTGGCGAACAATTGATGCGTTGGGTGGAAGATCAGTGGCAGGTCGTGTCGATTGCGGAGATTGATAATGGACTCAGCGCGGCACAAGGCCATGTCATAACGCTCGCCAGGGTCGAACCAGTCATGGTCCATTGCGGCCGCAGCCAGTACCGCACGAATCCGCTGATGGTTGTACTTGCCGCCAACGAAATAACGATCTTCGACGCAGCCACCTCCCAGCAGATGCAAAGTCGCCGAAACCATGCGAGCCCCGTGACTATGACCGATCAAGCTGATGGGATGTGAATCCGGCACCCGTGAGATCAACTCGGCCAAGTAGACGGAATTCAAACCCGCCATGCGTCCGAGCCGTCGAGCGTCGGCCGTATCGATCGAATTGGGGATCCACGTCGACGTGTCATCACTGGGCCATGTGAAAAAGACCATCTGCACAGGCCGGTCGGGTGCCGCATTCCGCAGCCAGCGATAAGTTCCAGCACTGTCCCGCAACATCGAGTCCCAGACGACAAAGCTGCCGTGGACCATAAAGCACACCGGCACACCTGGCTGCAGCGAAGCGTACAGTTCGTCGAGACTACTCGCTCGCCCAGCACCCGGACCGTCGAAGCGATAGACGCCGAAGTTGCAGTTCTGATTGCACTCCAGCTGTTGCTTGCAGCAGCGGGCGCTGACGATCCAATAGTCAGGATCGCAGGGGCCCCGGACGGTGACGGAATGACCGGCCGCTGGAAGCGAGGAAGCG
>CBIHQO010000550.1:0-5113 GCA_966211735.1 uncultured Schlesneria sp. | reverse complement strand
TTTCAGGCCATTTCAGAACGAGAACTCAGGATCGTTACCCGCGTTGGGTGCCACTGGTGGCAGCTCTGGGCCACCAGTGTCTTCGCGTCGTTGCGATCGCTTTGATCGGGTGACGAGCGCGTGCAACATTCAGCGTCACTACGCGTTGTTTGCTCGTTGAGCACATCGGCAAGACACTGGCGACTCAAAGCCGTCGCCAATGGCACCCGAAATGATGCTTCTCACAAGCGGAATAGTCCACGCTCATTCAGTCGGCCCACGATTTCGATCGTTCGGCGGCTTGTTGCCACTTGGCGTACATCTGTTCTCGCATAGTCGATTCCATTCGCGGGACGAACTCGCGATCGAGCACCCAGTTTTGCCTCAAGTCATTGAGGTCAGACCAGTAGCCGACGGCCAGGCCAGCCAGATAGGCCGCGCCGAGGGCCGTGGTTTCCTGAACGACCGGTCGATGGACGCGAGTGGGAAGGATATCGGCTTGAAACTGCAGGAGCAGGTTATTGGCCGTCGCGCCGCCGTCGACTTTTAACTCGGCCAAGGGGACTTCAGCGTCCTGCTGCATGGCGTCGAGGACATCGCGAGTTTGATACGCCATCGCTTCGAGGGTGGCTCGGGCGAGATGGGCGCTGGTGGAACCTCGCGTCAGTCCGACAATAGTGCCTCGCGCGTGGGGATCCCAGTAGGGGGCACCCAAGCCGGCCAGTGCCGGAACAAAATAGACGCCACCATTGTCGGGCACCGATGCGGCCATCGCTTCGATGTCACTGGCCCGACGAATCAATCCCAGTCCATCGCGCAGCCACTGCACGGCCGCCCCGGCGATGAAGATGGAGCCTTCCAGGGCATAGACGGTCTCGTTCCCAATTCGCCAGGCGACAGTTGTCAGCAGCCCTGCGGTCGACGCGACTGGTTTGGTTCCGGTGTTCATCAGCAGGAAACAGCCTGTGCCATAAGTGTTCTTGGCAGCACCGGGGTCAAAGCAGCACTGCCCAAACGTGGCCGCCTGTTGATCGCCCGCGATGCCAGCCAGGGGGATCGTCTCACCAAAGATCGAAGCATCGATGTCGCCGTACACTTCGCTGGACGCTTTCACCTCAGGAAGCATCGCGCGAGGGACATCGAACAGCTTCAGCAGTTCATCGTCCCACTGTCCGGTGTGAATGTTGAATAGCAACGTGCGGCTGGCGTTGCTCGGATCGGTGATATGCAGCTTCCCGGCGGACAATCTCCAGACGAGAAACGAATCGACCGTCCCGAACAGAATGTCGCCCCGGTTCGCGCGGTCGCGAAGTCCTGGCGTGCGATCGAGCAGGTACTTGATCTTGGTCCCCGAGAAATAAGGGTCGATCACCAATCCCGTCTTGGATCGGACGAACTCTTCGGTGCCATCTGACTTCAGTTGCTGGCAGATGTCGGCGGTGATTCGACTTTGCCAGACGATGGCGTTGGCCACGGGTTTTCCTGTGTGTCGATCCCACAGCACGGTCGTTTCGCGGTGGGTGGTCACGCCCACGGCGGCGCTGTCAGCGGCGGTGAGGCCGGCGTGCAGGAGCGCGTTCTTGGCGGTTTGCAGTTGTGAGTTCCAGATGTCTTCAGGATCGTGTTCCACATGCCCCGGCTGCGGGTAATGCTGAGGAAACTCCTGTTGGGCAGAGGCGATGACGCGCCCGTCGCGACCAAACACGATCGCTCGACTGGACGTGGTTCCTTGATCCAGGGCCAAGACATAACGAGACATCGATGCACTTTCCTCAGTGTGTTTTTCCGCTCGCGATCAAGAATGAGTTTTTCGCATGTATTAAGCCCGCGATCTACCGTCTCACTTTCCACCGGGAAAGGGAGAAGAGTCAATCCGCAGGATTTGTGCGGGTTTGGGATTTTCTCCGACGAGGTGTCCCACGATACTACCTCGAATTCGCAAACGTCAGTAGCCAAAGCTGACGTCGACTTTCGGGAAACGAGGCACTGCATTGCCATATGGCGCCGGGATAGCGAATAGGATCAACGAGAGATGCTTTTTAGTTGGCTGAAAGATCGACGGCGAAGCAAGCTGGCTGCGGAGACTTTTCCGGCCGCCTGGTTGCAGATCGTGCATCACAATTGCCGCCACTTCGCGACGCTGGACTCGGCCGAGCAATCGCGATTGCTGCGAGACATTCGCTGGTTTCTCGACGAAAAATCGATCGAGACGGCAATTGGATTGAAGCTGACTGACGAAATGCGAGTGACCGTGGCGGCGCATGCGTCATTACTGGGGCTGGGATTTGAAGGGCCGCCGTTTGATCGGTTGAGATCGGTGATCATCCGCGCCGACAGCTATCTGGGGACCCAGATACAGCGGGGTTCCTCAGGGCTGGAGCTGCATTCGGAGACGGCGCGGATTGGTGAGACGACTCGCAACGGGCCGGTGCTATTGTCATGGCGCGATGTCGAGCAGCAGTGCCGCGATGCTCCCTACGGGCGGAATGTGATCCTGCATGAGTTTGCTCATCTGCTGGACATGGTCGATGGCGATGTTGACGGAGTTCCGCCGCTGCAGAACGAAGAGCAATACAAGACCTGGAAAGATGTGACGCGGATCGAATACCACCGCCTGGTGAACGAAGCCCAGTTTGGGATTCCGTCGCTGCTCGATTGGTATGGGGCAACGAACGAAGCGGAATTTTTCGCCGTGGCGACGGAATCGTTCTTCGAGCAACCGACCGAGATGCGAAAGTTGCATCCACGGCTGTACGATGTGTTGCGAGTCTTCTACAAACAAGATCCCGCCAATCGGTGGATGCGAAACGTTGCGTAAAGACGAACTCGTGATTCCGGGTCGATTCCCCACTTTGGTGATGCATGCTGACAGTAAAACTATTTGCAAAAGCTCGTGATCTGGTGGGAAGTCCCGTGATTCAGATCCCCTGGTCCGATGGAGAAACTGTCGGCCGCTTGAAGCAGGCTCTTAGCGAACAGCATCCTTCGCTGCTGCCGCTTGTTCCAAGGCTATTGGTCGCCGTCAATAACGACTACGCGTCGGATACCACAAAAGTGAGCAATTCGGATGAGGTTGCCTGTTTTCCACCGGTCAGCGGTGGCTGATGCGTGGAACTCCTGATCTGCGTGATTCAATTTAGAGAAAGGCTTCGTCTGAAACTGCTATGATCCTGCTGACCCACGACGCGATCGACTATCACGCTTTGACGGAATCTGTCCGCTCACCGAATTCAGGTGCCGTGGTCCTGTTCCTGGGGACCGTTCGCGAGATGACTGGCGGGCGGCGGACCGTGGCCTTGGACTACGAGGGCTATCCGGAGATGGCCGAGGCCAAGCTGGCGGAACTTGAGACGGCGGCAAGACAGCGGTGGCCGATCGACCGAATCGGCATCGTTCACCGATTGGGACACTTGGAGTTGGGCGAGATCAGCGTGGCGGTGGCCGTCAGTTGTCCGCACCGGCAGCAGGCGTTTGAAGCCGGAAAGTTTCTGATCGATGAGCTGAAAGTCTCGGTTCCGATCTGGAAAAAAGAGAATTGGGACGACGGATCGACCGAATGGGTTCATCCCGGTGGTGAATTGCCGCCGCCGGTATGACGCAAAGCAGGCTGGTTCCGCATAGAATGCCACAAGTTGGGCGACGAATCCCGTCTCATTCTCAAATCCAATTGGGCCGCTTGGCCGCGAACTCGCTGCTACATGACGAGCAAAATGTCTGAACTGCTACCTCTTATCGATTCCTTCGGCCGGTTGCATAACAACCTCCGTATCAGCGTAACGGACCGTTGCAACATTCGCTGCTTCTATTGCATGCCGGCCGAAAATGTTGAGTTCATGGACAAGCAGGAGTTGCTGACGTTTGAAGAGATCGAACGATTTGTCCGTGTTGTCGTTCCGCTGGGGATCAACAAGCTGCGACTGACGGGAGGCGAACCGCTGGTTCGTCGCGATCTGGACAAGCTTGTTTCGCGGCTGGCTGCGATTCCGGGGATTCAAGATATCGGCTTGACGACGAACGGCATCCTGCTCGCCGAACAAGCGGAAGCTCTGTATGCCGCGGGATTGCGCCGGATCAATGTCAGCCTGGACGCTTTGACGCCCGAAAAATTCAAGCAGTTCACTCGACGAGACGGATTCGAAAAGGTGATCGAGGGAATCAAGGCGGCTCAACGAGCCGGCTTTGACCCGGTGAAAGTGAACGCGGTTTCGGTCCGTGGTTTGACCGAGGAAGAGATTGTCCCCTTCGGTGAGTTCGCTCGAAAGACGGGCGTGGAAGTTCGGTTCATTGAATACATGCCGTTGGATGCCGACAACGCCTGGGAGCGCGACAAGGTTTTGTTCGCTCACGAAATCATCGAACGGCTCTCGGCCGAAATCCTGCCGTTGATTCCCGAAGGAGATCAGGAACCACATACACCGGCGACCGACTTTGTTTTCGAAGACGGGATCGGGCGGATTGGCTTCATCGCGTCGATCAGCCAGCCATTCTGCATGAACTGCAATCGGATCCGCATTACGGCCGATGGCAAGCTGCGCAATTGTTTGTTCAGTCTGGAAGAGACCGATCTTCGCTCGCTGCTGCGAGGGACCGGCAGCGACGCCGAGATTGCCGCCGCCGTCCGAGCCAGTGTCGCAGCAAAGAAAGAGGGCCATGAGATTAACACGGCTCGTTTCATTCAGCCCGAACGACCCATGTACTCCATCGGTGGATAGGAACTAGTCGCGATGAATTCTGAGAGCTTTTTCGTCGGATGGGGAACACTGACTCTGATCAACGCAGGGTTGGCTCAGGGAAAGAACCGCAGTGGTCTGAACTGGTTTTTGATCTCGCTGCTGCTGGGGCCGATCGCGACATTTGTGTTAGTCGCGCTTTGCCCTAAGCTGCCGTGAAAGATCGGGCGCCCTATCCCCGTCCGATTTTCGCGGCATCAACGCCTGCGAATGTTGCATCGACATGCATCGAAACCGCGACGGACATGGTGATGACTGCTTCGTCCACGATTGTCGTTTATTTTTTACGACGAGCCTTCTGAGCCGATGTTGTCGATCACTCGCGACACCAAATCGAGACTCGTGCAATTCACACATCTTGAAGGCGGATCAGAGTTTCTAGATTGGTTGACGGGCACTGACTC
>CBIHQO010000549.1:0-5116 GCA_966211735.1 uncultured Schlesneria sp. | reverse complement strand
CTGAGAAGCTTGTCGAAAATGACTCAGCGAGGTATCGCTGCATTCGCCGTGGCAACTTGCGGCGATCGAGCCAGCAGGACCACATCGTAACGCCGCAGGAAGCGTCGACAGCGCGAGACTTCGACAAGTTGATTCTCTTTCAGCGGTAACTTGCCCATTCGATCAGCTCGAGCGACCACGAAGCCGTCGGGATGTTCCTTCAGGAACGTTGTGACATCGTCGGGGCGTCGCAGTCCTTCAACCGGTTTTTTGGCGTAGAAGATCAAGCTGGGAGCGTAGGCGTCGATCGTCGCCATCGTCGGTCGATCGCTACCTGAGATCTGCCGAGCGGCCTCCGCGAGCTTTGGCGAATCAAGATGCTGTCCGACTCGCAAGGGGGCGATCCCGACGACCACGACAGCCAGTGCCACGGCTGTCACACAAATGACTCGCAACGCCCGAGCCCGTTGTTCATGCAGCGTTGCCACATAGGCAATGGCCCCACCTGCCAACGGAACCACTCCGATGAGAGATAACAGTTGTTCGCCTGGAAACAGGATGGTCGACGCGATCGGAATTCCGACCATGATCGCGACCCCAACAAAGCTCAGTGCACGAAGGGAATGCCGAAACGAAACCATTCCCGTTCCGACAGTCGACAGTGTCCACTCGTGCAAAAAGCGAGCGGTGACCAGAGCCAACGCTGGATACATCGGCAACACGTAGTTGGGTAGCTTCGTCCTCGCTAGCGAAAAGAAGACAAACCAAACTCCCGTCCAGCAGGCCAGCAGGCGGTCACTGTCACTCCACGCGGCACCCTTGGTCAGCCTGGTTCGCAATTGCCAGACCGCCAGAGGCAGGAACACCGACCAAGGGAAACATCCCATCAACAACACGACGGCGTAGTAAATGATTGGTCCACTGTGATTCTCTTTCGGTTCAAGAAACCGACCGAGATTGTGATCGCCCAGAAATCCCTTTAGCCAGGCACCGTCGGTCTTCAAGCCGACGAGCACGTACCAGGGAAGTGCAACCGCCATGACGATCAATGCGCCCCAGATCAAACGCATCGCAAGGATAGTTTGGAAAAACGATCCCGGTCGAAACACCTGGAGCACGACTTGTACGTAACGTCGCCACCACGATCCTGCCGGTGATGGCAGCCGGCCGTCGGCCAGATCTCGAGTTCGCCTGTTGATCAGCAGAAACAAGCCGATGATTGTGCAGGGCAGCAGCACCCCGATCGGTCCCTTAGCCAGAATCGCCAGTCCCATGGCAGCGAACATGGGCACGGCGGTCCACATCGATTGTGGAACGAGCTCGATCTGTTGCGCCGCCGCGTCGACGCCGCAAAAGTGGCCACCGCGGCGAGCGGCGACGGACCAGACGTAGCTTGAGAAGACCAGCATCAGACAGGAGAGCAGCGTCGCATCAGGAGTAACCGCGCGCCCCACGGCAGAGAACATCAAGCTGGTTGCCAGGATCAGCGCGGCCAGAAATGCGATCGGGGGCGAATACAACTTTCGCCCCATGTGATACGTCAGGAAAACGGTTCCCACAGCCAGCAATGATGAACCCAGCCGCGCCGAGAATTCGGAAACGCCAAACAATCGAAATGAGAGTTGCATCCACCAGTAAATGAGAATTGGTTTGTCAGTGCGCAACTGGGCGTTGAACGTGGGGACGATCCAATCGCCCCGCTCATACATCTCAAAACCGCAGACCGCATTCTTGGGTTCATCTTCGTCGAAGAGCGCGTAGCCGCCAAGATTCGTGAAGAACACGAGTCCCGCCACCAGCCCCAGAATGACTTGGTGTCGCCACAGCACCGACATGACTGGCCCTCAATCCTTGCGTAAGCCCCCTTAAGCAAAAGCGAGGTTGTAGAAAAAGGGCCGAATTACGGCAACGGCAATCCGCGGGTTCGAATTCCCGACGGCTTGCGAATGGAATCGACATCTGTGGAGCTAAGACGATTGACGATGGCAGGTTAGATTTTTACCGTGACCGTTGGGTGGGTGCCCTTGGTTTCACTTCGGCTTCGTCATCGACGCCTGGGTGACTTTGGGGTTACCCCAGAGACTTTGGTTCGCTTGGCATCTCGCAGCACGAGTGGAGCTCCACCATTGTGGAGGATTACTCGTGCCTCACTCGTCTTGGCAGGGCACCTCACCCAATTTTCTATGCCGATCCGCGAACGATTAGCGATTGCAATTACACAGTCGTTTCTGGGCGGATCCTGGACTGCCGATGGCTTATTGGCGCGGGCACAGTCTGTGTTTGTGCAGGACATTCAACGTCAGTGGCTGCGGACGTTGGTTGATCGAGTGTTGATGGCATTTCCAGCCACTTCTGCCCGGCCAACACAACGTCACCTGCGGGAATATGTCGCTGCTCGGGCTTTGATCCCCAAGTCGGAACGTGTACCGGGAAGCACTCGATTCCGTCGCAGGATTGCGGCTTGGCCGAGCCAGATGCAGCCTGCTGAAGGGACTGCAGAGTTGTGGTCGGTTCCCCCGATTGCCACCGTCGCCGAGCTTGCTGCCTGGCTTGAGATCACGGTGAGTGAATTGGAGTGGTTTGCGAATCGCACGGGTTGGAACACGGAAAGATCGGGCACTGGGCCCCCCAAGACTGCGCTCGGTCACTATCGGTACCGCTGGTTGCCAAAACCTTCCGGCGGGCAGAGGTTGCTCGAGACCCCAAAGCCGCGACTCAAGTCGCTTCAGCGAAGAATCCTCACGGGGATTCTCAACCACGTTCCGGCGCATCGAGCAGCACACGCCTTTCGCAAGGGGCGTTCTATTGCCACATATCTTTCTCCACATGCGGGACAGCACGTCGTGTTGCATATCGATCTCAGAGAGTTCTTCCCGTCTGTGCGAGCTTCTCGAGTTCACGCCACCTTCCGAACGATGGGATACCCTGAACGCATTGCCGGCATGTTGACGGGCCTCTGCACGAATGACACCCCATCTGCAATGCTGAATTTGGGAGACGGTCGACATGTCGATGAAGGAACGTGGCTGCGTCAGAGGGCAAAGCATCTGCCTCAAGGGGCACCGACATCTCCGGCCCTGGCAAATCTCTGCGCTTACAAGCTCGATTGCAGGCTGGGTGGACTGGCGCGAACAGTCTCCGCTCAATACACGCGCTATGCCGATGATCTAGTGTTCTCAGGTGAATTCGAATCGCAAAAGTCGCTGGCCCGACTCCGCATTCTCATCAATGCCATCGTCTTGGATGAGGGGTTTGAAATTCGCCATCGCAAAACGCAGGTCATGCCAGCCGGAGCCCGGCAGCAAGTTGCAGGCGTTCGCCTCAATGTTCACCCCAATATTCCCCGGGAAACTTTTGATGAGTTGAAGGCAATCCTGCACAATTGTTGGCGTTACGGACCCGATTCTCAGAATCGAACAGGTCATCCGCATTTTCGAGATCACCTGAATGGGCGACTCGCTTACTGGTCTAGTATTTGCCCGGATCGAATCGTCAAGTTGCGAGAAATGTTTGATCGCATTGAGTGGACAGACCAATAACATTGTGGTGTGCCTTCCCGCATCTGGTTGCACTGACTTTCCGGATTGACGCGAATGCGTTAATGTGATACGCGGTAAGTGGTTGTACGCGCACAGGAAGCGGCATCCGGCAGGGATCGCCATGATTTGGGATATTATGGATCAGACCAACTATCAATTGCTGATTGCCGACGATGACGCAGATTTTCGTCAGGCGTTGTGCGACATTTTTGCGCCTTTTTTTCGCTTGATCGAGGTGGGATCGGGAGAGGAAGCAGTTGAACTGGTCACGCACCAGGAAATTCACCTGGCCCTGTTTGATATGCATATGAAGGAATTAACAGGGCTGGATGCACTACGACAACTGCGGGCGCTTCATATCGTGGCTCCGTGTATCATTATCACTGCGGACTATACGGACTCGCTGCGCGACGATGCCGAACAAGCTGAGGCTTTCTCAGTCTTAAGGAAGCCCGTCACGCGGCGGGATCTGGTCAGCGCGGTGGCCAATGCCGTCGAATCCGTCTACGACGACAGCGAGTTTACGCACCGCCTGCTGTGTGGATAATTTGCTGCTTGACGCTTTGGCGCAGCACACGCTAGAAGAGATTGTGGTTGCCGCCTGCCATCGATTGCTAGCTCGCTTGCGTTTTTGGATTCCACGATGACTTTCGTAACGTTACGGATTTTGGACGGGATGGAACGCGGCAAAAGTTACGTTCGATTGGCGTTGCCGATCACGATCGGGCGAGAATCCGATAGCGATATTCAGTTGAATGACGATCGCATCAGTCGAGCTCATGCCAAGCTGCAGGATCATTCTGGACGCGTCATTCTCACCGATCTTGGCAGCACGAATGGAACGCGGGTGAATGGGCATCCGATCCAGATGCGGGTCATGCAGCATGGCGATATTATTCTCGTTGGCCGATGCGTTCTGCTGTTCGACCAATCTCCCAGCGACGAACCGCTGACCGATTTGGGCCTGCCTCGACCGACAGTGGTGGGCTCTGCCGAGAAGAGCAATTCAGACGACAGTGATCTGGAGGTCTCGTTCGATCCTGATCCGGCAATTGACTGTGAGGCAACTCCACTCTTTCCACTGGGAAGGCCTCCTATTCCTTCGGAGTTGAATGCGCTGCAACGCGTTCAACTTTCGGATCTGCTGTCTTACGTTCACGAGCAGCTTGGCGTCGTGATTCGTGGGGCGGTCGAAGATTTGCACGGTTCGCAGACGAGGACGATCAAGGTGGACTGGCCTACCTGGAGCCGACTGTCGTCCCTGATGTCAGAAGTGTCGCAGGATATGCGTTCGATCTGCGATCCCGACGACTAGTTGACCTCGCGCGATTATTCTTTTGGAATTGCATACGGCGATTTTTCGTTCCGTGGTGGCAACATCCATACAACGCGGTCAACTTCTGACCTCTGCTGGCAGTAATCGTTAGATACCGGATGATCGGCACAACCGGTGATATCTACGTAATTACTCCAAATCGCCCGGTGTCACGCCTGTCCCGATTTACTACAGGTAGATTTTCGCGGTTCGGTGACGACGTGAACTAATGTTCACTTGGCCCCCCCACCCGGTTCGCGTCCGATCCTGGCCGTCTCTGCGT
>CBIHQO010000548.1:0-5127 GCA_966211735.1 uncultured Schlesneria sp. | reverse complement strand
GGGTTGCATGACACCCATGGTGGGGTGGGGGGGTGGGTGTGGCGGGGGCGGGTGCGATACCGGATGCAACACAGGTTGCGAGACCGGCGGTTGCGACACTTGTTCAACGGGCACTTGTGGCGGTCGGGCTCACTGGTGGAGTTTGAGACGTGGCTGTGGAGGGTGCGGCGGTTGTGGTGGGTGTGGCTCCTACGGGGGGCGTCTCTGCGGGTTGTTCTCGCCCCGTTCCAACGCGATTCCTGACCAATACCCGGTCGGAGCGGTAGTCCGCGCTCACTTCCATCAGATGCAGACCAACGCTGAGGCAGCCGACTTTATTCTCTACCAGTGTGATTTCGTCGGGCAAACCGCCGAGTTGACCCCGGACGGAAAAGACAAAATTCTCGAAATAGCGGCTCGCATGCGCAGTACGCCGTTTCCGGTTATCGTGGAGCGATCCTGGAATAACTCAGACCCTGAACTCGACTCGTATCGCCGCGACTTCATCGCCATGGTACTGGCCGACAAAGGCAATCCCGACGCTGGCAACCGCGTCTTCGTCTCGCCGTCGTACGGCCCTGGCAAGCAATCGCTGGAAGCCGCTCCAGAGTACTACATGTTCACCTACCAAGGATTTGGCGGGATCAACAACGGGCAGACTGGTGGCGGTGGCGGTGGTGGATTTGGCGGCGGATTCGGTGGTGGTGGCGGCGGGGGCGGTGGTGGCGGATTCGGTGGCGGTGGTGGTGGATTTGGCCAGTAGTCGCGACACTACTGATCAGCATAGCGGAAGGACTGCCCTGGGATGCCGGGGTAGTCCTTCTGGCATTTCACGGACTGACGGAGACTCGCTTCAAGCCTCGCGTCGTCATCGCAAGGGCCTATGCGATTGTGACCACGGTAAACAAAACTTCTCGAAGGCGTGGCCGACCTGAAGTCCACTCGCAGTAGGGCGAACCGCGAATGCACTATCAGATCAAAAGCCACGCACTTCGAGAAAGTTTTGATCCTGCAATATCAGTCGGCCCACGGCAGCAGGCTGACCCCATCGCGATCAGTTCGTCGACGATGTGCCTGCGCGTTCACTTACCAAGCATCTTCGCAACGAAGAAAATGACGATGGCTCCGAAAACACCGCCACCCGCCAGCAAATAAACCAGCGAATATCCAGCAGCCGCCAATGGCAGACTTTGGTTGATGATTTCCATCATTTGAACGTCCCCTTAAAGTGTGTTTTCGTGAGGACCATGCTTGCGAGTTGCACGTCCGAGTGAATAAGGGAAGTGAATCGCAACTGCCATGCCACAGCCGCTCAATCAACCCGAACACCGCGGTAAGGGCTAGTGCTGCCACAGCGCGAAGAGTGAGTCTCTGCCGCGACTTGGAGCGTTCGCAGAGATTCAATAGTTTTTGAGAACGAATCACGTTTGTCGCGCCCGATTTCCGGGTCTCCCGTTCGACGATCGAGATGCATTTGGTGTCACGTCATCGATCACCTTGGTTTGCCACGGCGCATTGATGTGCCGAATCGAGAACTCGAAATCAGACTTTCCTCCCGGCGATGGGGACTCTGGCCACCAGAAGACTGGTGCCGGACCTCTGAACATTGGGTACGAGGTTTGCGGATTCAGCCCTTCATCATCCGCATCAATCTCTGTTCGAGGAGTGAATCATGTCGATACGTCGAGGAACCGTCGTCAATGTTTTCCTGACCGACGAAGAAGCCCGCACCGCAGTTCTGGAACTGCGCGATCGCGGCTTTTCGATTGAGCAGGTCGGCGTCGCTGGCCCAAAGGCAGAAGTTGTTGCGGTTGAACCCGAGCACGAAGCGATCGTCAGTGATCATTCGGCAGAGTACGGTGCCGCGGGCCTGGCGACGGGTGCGAGCTTGGGAGCCCTTTGGGGCTTGGGTATTGTCGCTGGAATCATGCCTGTGCTGGGCCCTGCCATTGCCGGTGGGACATTAGCTGCGATTTTCACAAGTGCCGCTGCTGGTGCGACCGTGGCTGGAGTGGCTGGCATTCTTGTCGGCATGGGCATCCCCCATGAAGACGCGAAATACTACGAGTCGGAACTGCACGCCGGGCATGTCATCGTCACGGTCTTCGCCCCCGGTCGCGAGGCAGAAGCGTCAGAGATCATGCTGCGGAACGGCGGATACACGCACTCGATCCGTCCCGAGTTGATCGAGACTCATTCATAAAGCGAGATCAAACGGTCCGCCAGGATTACCACGACGACGATGCGAACATTGATTCGTGGTCCTCGCGGTTTCCCTTTCCTCTTCCTGGCGACCTCGATCTCCGCGGACAAACACCCCCTGCCGTAAGCCAGTGACGTTCGCGCGGATTACCTCGATAGCGGGATCATGGCCCCGACGTTCGTTCGGCATTCTGCGTTTTGATGGTCTTCGAAAGATGTTGAATCAGGATCTCGCGATCAACGACAGCCCGTTCGGCCGAAGCCTCTGGATACGAAACCCGGACCTTCACGAAGTGGTCTCGATAGCCGCGAATGAATGTTTCGGAAATTCGCTCGCCAGTGAACGTCACTCCTCGTCGCGCCGCCTGGTGGTACTGATAGCGTGAGAACAAGAAGGTCACGTCACCCGGTGCTGGCTTCTCGGGATAGATTCCGCGGCCCAACTCTTTCACCGCCAGATAAGTTCCCTGTTGTTCGTAGAACCGAATTGTGGAATCGGATCCCGCCAGCTCTTTGGCAATCGCGGGATCGGTGTGCCCATCAGGGACGCTCAACAGTCCCTTGTCATAGACGTAGATATCAACCTTCATGTTGTCCGTGGTGTTGTAGCGAATGCTGTAGCCCATGCCGGGTTCATCAAACTCTTCGTACCCCGCAAAAGTCAGATGACCCAGCGTCGATGGAAACGTCAGCAGCAGCTTTTCGTCGGTAAACGATTCCTTGACCGCGCCGACAGATGCCGCGGGCGGAAGTGGTTTTGCTGGTGCGGCTTCATCGGCAGGAGCCTCCGATATCGTCGGAGGCGGGTTAGTTGGACGACCACATCCCAAAGTTGTGATTGCCACGAACAATGTCACCAATGCAATGACGTGCGTCATAGAGTTGCCTGCATTTCGCTACGGTTCCGAGCCGACTGCTGATTTCTGAGCCTGCGGGGTGTAGCAAGCTTCGTTGGCCATGTCGACTCATCTTATTACTTTACAAACCTTTACATCACACACATTTTCCCGGAAACCACTTCGCCGAGATACTCTGCATTTTACGCAATCATCCCAAATAGCGCCGACAAATACGGATCGATCTTGTTTGAGTTGTGTGGTTCTGCAAGAATCCGGCACGTTTCGACACCGCCTTAGCCCGCCGACGACTGCACCCCCAGATTCTCGCCTGTTGGATTGCGTTACCCTATGAGTCGCCGTGCCATCCGACGATGCTCGACACTGCCAGGGGATCGAACATTCCACCGACAAGTTGGTGCCGCGATTCTGGTGTTGGTTCTGCTGGCGGGATGCCGCACCGTGGCTCCTGTTCCCGTCGGCTTGCCGAAGCAGCATGCGATGGAAAACGAGCATCTGGTCGTTCGCAGTGATCTGAAACTGCCGAAGGACCATCCAGTCTTGCGCGATCTGGACAGCCTGCGCGATCAGATTGCCGATGAACTGAATCTCCCCCTGCAGAAGCAACCCGTCACGGTCTACTTATTCTCTGACGAAGTCCGCTATGCACAGTACCTGCAAGCCCGTTACCCGTTGCTGCCGCCACGCCGAGCTTACTTTGTCGGCACGTCCAAGGAACTGGCCGTTTACACGTTCTGGGGAGACCGGATTCAAGAGGATTTGCGGCACGAGTATACCCACGGCGTACTGCATGCTTCGCTGACAGATGTTCCGCTCTGGCTCGATGAAGGTTTGGCCGAGTACTTCGAAGTCACGTCGCAACCGACCGGTATGAACCGCGACTACGCGATGCGATTGGCCTCGAATCTCGCTCAAGGCTGGAAGCCCGACCTGGATCGGCTGGAGTCGCTGGAAACAGTCGACGACATGCAGAAGGCGGACTACCAGGAAGCCTGGGCCTGGGTTCACTTCATGCTGCATCACAGCGAGGAATCGCGCAGCGTGCTGATCAGCTATCTGCACGACTTGCGAAGCAATGCCAAACCAGGCTCGCTGGCCACGCGATTGCGAACGGCGATCCCATCTGCCAACAGTCGCTTCATCGCCCACGCCGCATCGTTGACAAGCGGCATTCAACAGGCGAGCAGCTTTTCCAACTAAGTGAGCGTGCGCGATTCTGCTTCCAGAATAGGTGGCAACGTCCGCGACAACGTTGCGACTTTGCATTTGGGAGGGCGTGACTCCCGCCGAGCCGCGCGTGTTATTGTGATTCCATCAACATGCGCGGCTCGGCAGGAGCCTCGCCCTCCCAGGCACGAACATACCGCTGTTTCGCGCACCGTTAAGCCAACCTCGCAATACATCGGGGTCGGGCTGTGACGCACCGACCCCCGGTAGTCTGTTATCAACGCGTTCAGCGTGCGGGACGGACCATGACCATCCAGTCGATGCCGAATCGATCTGTCAGCATCCCGAACTTGGGCGACCAGAATGTCTTGGTCAGAGGCATCTTCACTTTGCCACCTTCAACCAACGCAGCATAAGCGCGATCCGCTTCAGCTTCCGTATCCACAGAATAGTTCAAGGTGAACCCGCCGTAGGTCGTTCCCACATCGCAACCGTCTGAAGCATGCAGAATCGAATCGCCAATCGTAAACGTCGCGTGCATCACCTTGCTCTCAAAGCCGGGCGGTAGCACTCCTGGCGGTGGTGGTTCTGGCGAGTCCTTGAACAGGATCGCCATTTCCGTCTTGGCACCAAGCGCCTTGGCGTAAAAATCGAGCGCTTCCTGGCAACGACCGCCGAAGGACAAGTAGGGTTGAACAGTAGGGGCAGCCATGTCGATTCCTTTTTCGTGAGCAGTTCGACTTTTAGATGCGCATCCCACTTAACTGTGGCGTCCCGCGAGGAGTAAACCGTTTAGTCTAACCCCTGTTTCAACGCGACACGTCAGTGCGACACGCACGAGATGCGACGGTACATCCCTTTTTCACTTGATAGTCGACTGACAGTGCGCGAATTCGACAAGAGACTGAATTAATTTTTCATG
>CBIHQO010000547.1:0-5138 GCA_966211735.1 uncultured Schlesneria sp. | reverse complement strand
GCCGAAAACGGCTCCAACCCCGGCCGCCCTAGATTTAGAGTGGACAATGCAACGTTCTTATGGCCGTTTCCGTCTGGAAGTGAACTGCCCGGCAAATTGTGACGATAAGGAGAGTTGTGGGGAGGCAACAGAACCTGCTTCCAGTGCGACGGCGGGATTCAAATAGCCAACGAAATGATGCCGCATGGCAGACTATCGCGTACAGCTCGATCTCTTCTCCGGACCGCTCGATTTACTGCTGTATCTCGTGCGGCGGAACGAAGTTGACGTTGCCGAGCTACCAATTGCCCGCATGACGCATCAGTTTCTGCAGTTCCTCGAAGTCCTGGAATTTCTCGACTTGGACCTGGTCGGCGACTTCATCGTCATGGCCAGTACACTGGTTGAGATCAAGAGTCGGCAGGTTCTGCCGAGAGCCGAAGAGGAAGTCTCGGACGAGATTCCGATCAATGACGATCCTTCGAGCGAATTGATTCAGCAGTTGATGGAGTACAAGCGGTATAAGGATGCCGCCCTGGCAATGGAACAGCGGGCGGCGGAGTGGCAGGAACGCTATCCACGTCTCAGTGATGATCGGCCGAGCGCTGGCAAAGACCACGCCGAGGATCCGATCAAGGAAGTCGAATTGTGGGATCTGGTCAGCGCTCTCTCCCGAGTTCTGCAGAAGAAGGTCGTCGAGCAGTCGTCCAGCATCCGTTACGACGACACGCCGATCTCGACGTATATCGATCGCATCGGTGCTCGAGTTCGCGAAACGGGCCGCATCCCGTTTTCGGAATTCTTCGAAGGGACCAATCTGCGCAGCAAGATCATCGGCATCTTCCTGGCGGTCTTGGAACTACTGCGGCATCACGGCTTCCGAGCCGACCAGGTTTCCGAATACGGCGAGATCTACGTCCTACCGCCAGCGACCGGCGAACCCGAAGTGACAGCAACCGCCCCCGCCACGGAACCTGCACCGCTGACATCGGCTTGACGACGAATACCTGCCACGTCGTTGCGGGCCGCGATTTTTGAAATCGTGATCAGATAGCTCAATTAGGGTCTGGATCGAGTCACGCCGAATCAGGGATAATGGGGCCTGAAATGAACGCCACATTCCCGCATGGGCGGAAATCCAGCCGTTCTCCATAGTCGTATTCAGTGGACCGTAACCAACGGCCACACCTGTCGATTGCAAACAGCAATCGATGCGTGTGGCCGTTAGTCGTGGTCGAGCACACAAAATGTGATCGTGGCGAAGCGGACGATTGTTCTTTCACAACCTGATACGAGTGCAGATTCGCCAAACAGCGAGATGGCGATCAGAGGTCTTGCTGTTCTGGGAGGGCGAGGCTCCTGCCGCGCCGCTTAGTCTCCTGGCGCTCAATCGACAGTTGGGACGCCTTCGGAATCTCTGGAGATTTATCCAGACAGATTCTCGCCTCCCGTGCAGAATCACTTGGCGATCACGCTTTAACGATGCTGGCTGTCGCCTTCTCGGCAAAGCGTCCGATCGCTCGATCACGTTCCGCCTGAGTCATCGCATGCACACGACGCAGCAGCATCTCTTGAGCGGAAGTCAGCCGTTTGCTGCGACGCTCCATCGCCGCGCGAGCCGTCGCGAGGCCCTTTTCCAGTGGCAGGCCGTCTATCAAAGCTCCGTGCCAGATGCGCGAGAACGAAGGAACATGCTTCGGCAATAGTTCACCATCCGGCAAGATCAGAGACATGATCCCGATGGACGATCCGGTGTTAAACAGACTGCCGATAGCCGTCTTGGCGTGATCGCCGATGAAGCAACCCACTTTCATTTCGCCGGATTCGATCGAATCGCCGGACAGAGGAACTCGAACAGTCGAGTAGTCATTCTTCAGGTCACTGTTGGTCGTCAAGGCCCCCAGGTTCACCCACGGGCAGACATAGCTGTGTCCCAGAAATCCGTCGTGGTATTTGTTGACATAGCCATGCAGGATCGCCCCTTCGATTTCACCACCAACTCGACAAACAGGACCGATCGATGTCCCTTCACGAACATTGGCACGAAACAGTTGCGATCTCGCGCCGACGTGACACGGACCTTCCAAGCGAGTGAACGCCTGAATCATTGCCCCCGCGTCGATCGAGACTGGCCCCTTGCGGGCATCAATGACGACGAACGGATCGATGCTGGCCGTCGGATCAATGAACACCTGGTCGGCTGGACCGAGCATCGCGATATGCGGCCCCTGCTCTTCGACTTGAGAGAGACCGAAATCTCGTGCAGCGAAGTCGGCTCGCAACTGATCAGGATTGTGATGAATCAAGTCCCACGGATAACGAACCAGCTTGCCGGGCGCGTTCACCGGCGTACGGGTGCGAGCGATTTGAGGCAGCGCGTCATCCCAGTTCTCGCCGGAGAGCAGTGCCGCTTCGAGCGGATCCAATGTCAGATAGGCCACTGTGCCATCAATGATTCCGACGGTATCGGGCCGGATGCTGGCGTAGGTGGCGGGATCCGCCAACCAGCGGCCATTGATCAACAGGGTCGGCCCCCCGTGCAGCCAATCCGCGTTGTTCACGCGGCAGCCGGGGTGCTCTTCACAATAAACATCAGCCAGTTCAGATCGAACGAATGCGGCCCAGTCCGAAACCGGCAAGAACTCCAGCATGCGTTCTCGCGCGCTGAAATGGCCGCAAAGCAGTTCGAACACGGGGCGCAGCAACGCGATCGGTGCAAAATTCGTGGCGGATTCATCTTCAAAAATCGCAATGCGCATCGCGGGCCCCTTCCCTGGAACTGAAACCGGTCCACTCCGGTGTCCCAGGAATTTAGCCCGTCCAGCAAAATTGGTGAAGATCAATGCCACATCTAGACGTGATCCGGCGCGGAGTGGGACATTTTTGCCGCGTACCCCGCAGAGTTATTCACGTAATGACGGTACGTCGCGGCCAGCCGAGCCCGCTGGGATTCGCTCAATTCCTTGAGCTGGCGAGCGGGGCAGCCAGCCCACAAGGTGTGGGGCGGGACGATCGTCCCTTCCATCACCAAGGCACCTCCCGCGATCAAGGCCCCTTCTCCGATGACGCATCGACTCAAAACGGTCGCCGAAATCCCGATCAAGGCCCCGTCCCCGACGACCGAGCCGTGAACAATGGCTTTGTGACCCAACGTGACTCGGTCGCCGATGATGCAGGGGTAGCCTTCGTCAACATGCAGGATCGAGCCGTCCTGGACGTTCGATTCCTCGCCAACCTCGATCCATTCCTGATCGCCGCGCAATACGCAGCCGTACCAAACCGAACTGCGGGCCTTCAATTTGACGCGACCCAACAGGATCGCCCCCGGCGCGACCCAGGCCGTTGGATCGACCAGGGGGCGGCTGTTAATCGCTCGCCAATCCCAGTGCTCTTCCGGGTAGGCAACCGCAGGCGGTGGTGGCAAAGTCTCGTGGATCAGCGGCCAGTTCTGCTTGATTGTGCGCGCTACGGAATCTTGGTCCACAGAGTCACTGTTGCTATCGGTCATCACGTACCTGCTATCCCTTGGTGATCAACTCATCCAGATTCAATATCACACTCATCACGCTGGTCCACGCCGCTAACTCCGCCTCTGACAGCGATTCATCGCGTGCGGACTCGCCCACGGCCAGCAACTCTATCGCCGCCGCAGGATCGTTCCGCATTTTGTCCAGACGTTGGTGATAGAGCCGTAAAATCAAGTCTTTTTCAGGCTGCGTAGGAGATCGCGACAGTGCTGTACGGAATGCATAGATTGCCCGCGATTCGGCGGTGGTCCCACCAAGCAGCATGCTTCTCTCGGCCAGCTTGCGGGCAGCTTCCAGATAAGTGGGATCATTCATCAAGACCAGTGCCTGCAGCGGCGTATTCGTTCGCGATCTTCGCGCCGTACAGACTTCACGCTCGGGGGCATCAAACGTATTCAGGCCCGGCGGCGGGCAGGTCCGCTTCCAGAAGGTGTACATGCTGCGGCGATACAATCCTTCGCCCTTATCCTGGTGATAAACAGTCCCCTCATAATCCGCACCGACCGCAACATCGTCCCACAGCCCGGCTGGCTGATACGGAGACACACTGGGGCCGCCGACGTGATCGCACAGCAGTCCCGCCGTCGCGAGCGCGCTATCACGGATCACTTCGGCCTGCAGGCGGAATCGCGGTCCACGTGCCAGCAGCTTATTGAGCGGATCACGTTCCAGCAGGTCTGCCGAGACATTCGAGGACTGCCGATAGGTCGCCGACGTGACCATCAATCGATGTAAGCGCTTGACATCCCATCGCGACGAATCAACGGCCAAGGCTGAACCATCGAATCGCACCTGAGGCGACCCTGCCTCCATGAACTCCACCGCCAACCAGTTCAACAGATCCAGATGCGTAGGCCATTGTCCTTGGGATCCAAAGTCTTCGACCGTTTCGACCAGACCTGCCCCAAAAAACAGATTCCACGCGCGATTCACGGCCACGCGACTGGTCAGCGGGTTGCTGGATGCCAGCAGCCAACGCGACAACCCGAGACGATTCCGTGGCGCCTCCGCTGGGAACGGCGGCAAGCTGGCAGGAGTGTTAGGCTGTACCTCGTCCGCAGGCTGATCGTACTGGCCTCGCTTCAGTACGAATGCCTTTCGTGGCTGAGGCATTTCGAGCATCACCATGGCGGTGGGGACCAGCTTTTCGAGTTCGACCTGCTGACGGGCTGTCTCCGCTCGCTTGGCCGTCCAGGCCTGATATTCGGTATCGAAGCGGCCCAGATAGGCCTTCGCGAGCAAGGTCGCCTGGTCGGCGGTTCGTTTATCGCGATCGATCGCCAGCAGATCGCGAACCCCGTCCGTTCCGGCGACGGCTGCGACTTCGTCCGCGGAGAGTTCGCGATCGAAGATTCGGACATCGTCGATCAATCCTCGGCAAGGAGCGCCCGAGGTTCTCCGCCCGATTCGCAAGGGCTTGGTCGTGCGAGTGGTCTCGCTGAGATGCTTGTTGGTGATTTCGACTTCCTGCCGTTTGCCATCAACATAGAGCTTGAAGCCCTCGCCTTGTGACGAGCCGTCGTAGGTAGCGAAAACATGCTTCCATTCGTTGACCGGCACCTCGGCCTTCGTCACAACGTGCAGCGCATTATCGGGCCAATGATGCACCAGGTGGGCCGTGAGCTTCCCGCC
>CBIHQO010000546.1:0-5154 GCA_966211735.1 uncultured Schlesneria sp. | reverse complement strand
CCCCCACCACCCCAAAACAATAGCGAAACAATCCAGCTGTTTTCCATATCTAATAATTCACTTTATTAACGTAACTTGGTTAATAAACCGCGACTTGGTTTTCCCTCGTCACTCGTTACTTTCATCTCGTCACTATCTTCATGCCGCCCTGCGTTCCTTAACAGACGGCAACGGAATTGCGATTGGTTCCATTTCGGCTTCACGCAGGCGACGAACGATTTCGGTGGTGGAGACACCGGGCGTGATTCCCAAGGCCTTCACACGACCGCCGTATTGAACGACGACTTCGCGACCAACGATCTCATCGTCGCGGTAGGTGCCACCTTTGACCAGGACGTCCGGTTGCAGAGCATGCAAGACAGCGTGCGGTGTGTCTTCATCGAAGACGACCACATAGTCGACCGATTCCAGCCCGGCCAGCATCGCCGCTCGGTATTCCTGGTCGAAGATCGGTCGCTCGGGGGCTTTGTTCAATCGGCGAACGCTGTCGTCGCTGTTGATCGCCACGATCAGGCAATCCCCTTCGCGAGCCGCTTCCGCCAGATAAGAGATATGTCCGACATGCAACAGATCGAAGCAGCCATTCGTGAGGACCACCTTCTGTCCCGCCTTATGTCGAGCAGAGACATGTCGCGTCAGTTCATCCAGGGAGCAGACTTTGCCCGCAGCGCGACGGGTGCCGTGCAACAAGTCGGTCAGGATCTCTTTGCGACTGATGCGAACCACGCCAACCTGTTCGACTTCCAGGCCACCTGCAACATTGGCCAGACGGCACAGGCGACTCGGTTCGATTCCCGCTGCCATGCCAAGTCCGAACATGGCCAGGACCATGTCACCGGCCCCGGTCACATCGTAGACTTCGCGAATGCGCGTCGGCAGATGAATCGGTTCGCCATCTTGTCGGGCCAGCACGATGCCGTCGCGATCCAAGGTCACGAACGCCATGTCGAGTCCGAACTTTTCGACCAGCAGGTTTCCGGCTTTGTACGCGGCATCAATCGATCGCACATCGATCCCCGTCGCCTTTTGTGTTTCCGATCGGTTCGGGGTCACACCAGTGGCACCGCGGTACAGGTTGTAGTCACCTCCCGCAGCAGGATCGACAACCACGGGGATCCCCGCAGCTCGAGCCGCCGCGATCAGTGGCCTCACGACTTCAGCCGTGCAGACACCCTTCGCATAGTCAGAGATCAGAACCGCCTGAAACTCATGCAGTCGAGGCAGCATCGCGTCGAGAAGCTTCTGGGCGATCTCGGTGCGGATCGGATGGCGCATTTCGCGATCGACTCGCAACATCTGATGTGGATGTCGATGTTGAGCGCGACCCATGAAGCGAACTTTGCAGGTGGTCGGCCGATCATCGTCGGCGATCAGTGCGGAACAGTCGACGCCGGCTCGTGCCAGTTCTTGTGCCACCAGAGGCGCATCGGCATCGTTGCCGACGACGCCTGCCAATGTGACTTCGGCATCCAGCCCACGCAGCATATTGGCGACGTTGGCCGCGCCACCCAGTCGAGTTTCCTGGCGATCTTCGCGCAGCAGGATTACGGGCGCTTCCTGACTGATTCGTTCGGCGTCACCCCAGACGTACCGATCGAGAATCAGATCCCCCAGCACGAGGATTCGCGGCGTCCCCAGCCGCTCCATGTCGTCAATCAGTTCATATGACATAGCGTTCGCCATCCCTGGCCCGCGCGCGGCGGTTTCGCGAGTGTTGACTCGTTGATCATTTGCCCCAGCCGACATTCCCTCTTCGGCGGGCGGAATCATCGTCTGGGATGGAAGTTAAGTCAATGTGTGTTCTGGCGAACGGTTTCCGTCGGCGGCTCATTCGGCAGACAGCTTGGCCACCGATTTCTCAAAGTCTTTCTTGTAGGTGGTTTCCTCCACCTCGGCGGCAACCAGCTGCGGTTTCAGTTTCTCTAAGATGTCTTTCGAGGCGGTTGGTTTTGGGACGTAACGCTGGTGCGGGGAATCAGTTTTGCCAAGTGCCATCAGATTGCACCTCTTCGATTTCCGCAGACATCGGCGATCCTGCCGTTCCTGACAAACTTTGCAGCCAATCTCGGTCTTCCTCCAAATGCCGGTTCGCGATTAGAATCGTCCACGCTCGGCTAGACGAGCCAACTACGCGGAATGCGTGGGGTTATGTCGAATCGCACCATCGGGACCTGTGCGAGCGACACCGCAGTGAAGGGATTCCAGACACCGGAAACCGGTGTGGCGGGAAGGACTGAATGACTCACTTCTTTGATCGTAAAGGCCCTTGGGGCAATGGGTTGGCCGTGTGGGTGCTGATGGCGATGGTCTTCGCCCTGCCGCTCGCCTGGTGGTCACTCAGCCAGACTCGTCTCGATAATGATGTCGAAAAATGGCTCCCCAGCGACGACCCGGAACTTAAGGTCCTGGAATGGTCGAATCAGCGTTTTTCGTTCGAAGAGCGGGTCTTCGTCTCGTGGGACGGCAGTTCGATTAACGATCCTCGCATTCGAAAGTTTGTCGAGAAACTGGAAGGCAAGCCGGATGCCGACGGCATTCGTCGCGGCGGCGTCCCCCATATCTCGCGCGTGCTGGAACCGCGAGATCTGCTGAACATCATGCAGCGGAATGGTGTCGAACCGCGTGAAGCGGTCCGTCGGCTGCAAGGGGTCGTTCTCGGAGCGGGCTCCTTGAAGTTGAAGCTGACCGACTTCGGCAAGTCGGGGATGCGACAAACAAAGCAAGAATTGACTACGGCCGCGAAAACTCGATTCGGCGTCGACCTGCAATTCAGCGAGCCGATTCCGGACTTCTGGTCATTGGTCGCTGTCCCACCACCACCGCCTGAAGAAGGCGAAACGGCAGGTGATCTGGTCGCCCCGGCCGTGATGAATGCCGCCGGAAAGCTCGTCGACAGCGATTCCGTTGATCATGACCTGCAGGTGATCTGGCAAGGGATTCGTCCCGCCACGGCCCAAACAGAAGAAATTGCCAACTGGTTCACCGAGTTCGTCCCCGAAAAGGATATTGGCCAGAAGCTTGTCGAACGCAGCTTCTTTGCGATCGGGTCTCCTGTCACGATTGCCCTGGCCATCTCGGAAGCGGGTTTGGCAGATAAAGATGAAACGGTCTCGGTCATCCGTGAAGCAGCCGTCGCCGTCGGAATCCCAGCAAATGTGCTGCGCATGGGCGGCAGCGCCGTTTCGACAACATCGCTCAACAAAGAAGTTGCCAAGGCCTTTTGGGACCCCGCCTATTCACTAACAGAGTTTCATCGCCGTTCGGTCGTGCTGACATCGGCATTGCTCAGTTCCCTGCTGGCATTCTTACTGCTTCGCAGTATTCGCCTGGCAACAATCGTGCTGATGGTTTCGCTGTATGCGACGCTGGTTTCGGCCGCGTTAGTCTCGGCCACCGGCGGTTCGATGAACTTGGTCCTGGTCGTCATGCCTTCGCTATTGATGGTGCTGACACTGTCCGGAGCGATCCACGTTGCCAATTACTGGAAGCACGCCGCTTCCAAAGATGAATCCACCGCGATCTCGCAGACGGTGCGCACCTCCTGGATGCCCTGCTTCCTGGCGAGTCTGACCACCGCGATCGGCCTGGTTTCGCTCTGCACCAGCCCGCTGATTCCTGTCCACAACTTCGGCATGTACTCCGCCGCCGGCACGATGATTTCGCTCGTGATCATCCTGTTCTGCGTGCCGGCCCTGCTGCAGATCTGGCCGGGGAAAGCTCCCGCAGAACATGAACTCGATCATCCCGGCTGGCGCCTGCTGGGACGCGGCCTGACGACCTGGCCGGTGTTGCAATCCCTGGTCTTCGTGTCAGTTTGCATCGCCTGCACCTACGGGCTGACGCGGTTCGGCATCGAAACCAAAACAATTCGCTACTTCCCCGCGCAGGCGCGGATCGCTCAGGACTACTCGTTTATCGAAACCAATCTCGCGGGAATCATGCCCGTGGAAACAGTCGTTCGGTTCGATTTGCAAGCGCAGAAGGATATGACCTTTCTCGATCGCATGGAGATCGTGCGCGAGATCCAGGAGCGTCTGCGAGCCAACCCTGATATCACGGGATCGCTGTCGCTGGCAGACTTCCTGCCTGTGAGCGAGATCCCCGACGAAGGTTCGGGCTTTGTGACTCGCAGTAAATTCTTCAAGCGAGCGACATCGATTCAGCAGAAGGTTCGCGAAGGCGAAGTTCCGGCCGCCAAAGCCTTCTACACCACGACGGACGAAGCCCACGATTTGCGCACCCCGGGCGATCACCAGTTGAACCAGGCTGGCGACGAACTGTGGCTGATTACGTCGCAAGTGACAATCATGGCGGACAACGATTTCGGGGCTGTCCTGGCCGACGTCCACAAGATCGCACAAGACGTCCTGCGGATGCATCCCGGATCGGATCATACGATTACGGGGACAGTGCCGTTGTTCCTGCGGACCCAGCAAGCCGTTCTCCAAAGTCTGCTTAGAAGCTGCGGACTGGCTTTCGTCCTGATCCTGGGTGTGTTCGTCTTCATGCTGCGTAGCTTCGCGGCCGGCCTGGTCGCGATGATCCCCAATGTCATCCCGGTGGCTGTCGTGTTCGGGTGCATTTCCTGGATGGGCCAAAAGGTTGATGTCGGCTCGATGATCACCGCCTCTATTGCCCTTGGCATCGCCGTCAATGGGACGCTGCACTATCTGACCTGGGTTCAACTGGGGATGCGCAACGGTCAGACCCGGCGGGCTTCGGTCGTTTCCGCTCTGGTTCATTGTGGTCCCGCCATGTGTCAAACCAGTCTGACCGTCGCGTTGGGATTGCTGATGCTGGTCCCTGCCGACTTACTGTTGATCAGTCGCTTCGGCTGGATGATGGCTGGCATGATCGGTGTAGCACTGCTGGGCGATATCATCCTGATGCCACAACTGCTGGCTGGTCCGCTGGGCTACCTGTTCGAACCAAAGAAAGCCGCTGCCGCGACCACGTCCACGACTTCGCCCGAAGCGGGTTCAACCCCAGTCGCTGCCGAAGGGGTTCCCGCCCCGCACTTTGCCTCGCGAAGTTCCAAAGCGGATTCGCAACATGCTTCCCAGCATAAGTAAAGGTGGTTGAGGGGCAGAAAGCAGCAGGGCTAAATGACCGAGTGCGATTCTGCTCGCGAATGAGTCTTCGTGATTGGGAGGG
>CBIHQO010000545.1:0-5159 GCA_966211735.1 uncultured Schlesneria sp. | reverse complement strand
CGGAGGCTGTCTTTCGAGTCGGTGCCGAACTCTACGAGCAGTTGGGATGCATCGATTGTCATTCCACTGCCGATCCCAGTCAGCCGGACGAATGGCAGCGCGTCTCATTGCATTACGTGAACAGCAAATTTCAACGACACTCCCTGATTGAATATCTACGTGATCCACATCGCCACCATCCCAATAGCCCGATGCCCAACTTTCGCCTGACAGAGACCGAAGTCGTGGCGTTGTCAGAATACCTTCGACGCGAAGCGCGGGGTCAGTTGGAAGTGCCGGAAGGGGAACCGGGCAATGTCGAGCGAGGCCGATTGGCGTTTGCGAAGCATCGTTGTGCCAATTGCCACTCGATCGAAACCGCAGGCACTTTGGCCACAGCGAATGTCCCGACGATCCAGTGGAAGGGCGAAGAGAAGTCCGGCGCCATGGGTTGTCTCGATTCGACCTTGAAAGTCTCTCCAAAATCTCCGCACTTCAATCTGACTGAGACGGACAGAAGTGCGCTCAGTCAGTTCTTGGGCTCTCGCAGCGATACCAGGACAGCAGTGGTACCGACGCGATCCGTCGATCTTTGGCTGACTGAATTGCGCTGCCTGGCGTGTCACTCGCGAGATTCACGGCAGTCGTCCTGGCCGGAGATCATCGCGGAGGAAGGGTCAGGGAAGGCTGCGGAATCGATTCCGCAACTGACCTGGGTCGGTGAGAAATTGCAGGGACCTTGGGTCGAAAAGCTGTTGCAGGGGAAGATCAAGCAGAAGCCACGGCCATGGGTGAAGGCCAGGATGCCGGCGTTCCCGGCGTATGCCAGTCTGATCGCACACGGGATGGCAGCAGAACATGGAGTGCTCTTTGACGAGCCGATTCCGTCAACGTTGAATCCATCATTCGTTGACTTGGGTCGCCGCCTCACGATGCGCGAAGGACTGGATTGCCGTCAGTGTCATGGCGTCGGCAGTGAACAGCCGCGAGGTGATGCGTCCACTCAGATTGCACTCGGGATTAACTTCGCAATGACGCGCGATCGTCTGCGTCCGGAATTCGCTCTGCGTCAGATGCTGGATCCGTCGCGATACGACATTGGGTCAAGGATGCCCCGCTTCGCACCCGACCTGAAGACAACAGCGGCGAAGCAGTTCGAAGGTGGCGATGCCCGGAAGCAGTTTGAACTGCTGAAAGAGTTCATCTGGTCGATCAAAGACGAATAGCGTTCTCGTCGACTTCAATCGTGACCGCTTTCAGGCACCCGGTGGAAGCAGCAGCGGGACTGTTGCCGACGACGATTCGGGTTGAGCGGATGCAGGGAGGGATTCCATTTCTGGTGGAGAGACAGGAACGAAGACCTCGGACGAGATCGGTTCTGGTTGCTTTCGCAAATGGACAGCCGGTCGCTGAGCTACCGAACGGGTGGCGTATGGCCAAGTCTCGATCGGGGCACTCTGTCCAGATTGGTATCGCGGTGTAATCACCGGACCCGTGTACGAATCATCGAGTGCGGGCGGGTTCTGGGCTGCGGCGACAGGTGTCGACGGGCGTGGCAATACGATCTCGCGATTAGAAGGGCTCCAACGGACGTTCTCTGGTTTCGTCGATAAAACAGGAGGCCTGCTATGCGTAACGGCTTGTTGCTTGTCGGTTTCGACTGTCGCCGGACGAAGCTCGGACTTGGGCTCTTTGCGATTGAGGAAGCTCATCGGACGTAGCGCCCACGGTGCCTTCGAGGCCGTGGCGTTGTCGCTTGTCGGCAATGCCGCTGAATCATCCGTTGCCGGGGCTGGCGGTGGTGGATCTGTCGGTACTGTATGGCCTGGGGCCGGCAGATTGGGGACGGCCTCCAATCGCGGAGCCGACTCGGGCCGATGGAGATAGGTGTCGTCGGGTGGGTCATATCCGTAAGGGGCGACCGGCGGAGCAATGGAAGGTGTCACCGTCGACCGGGTCGAAATCTGTTTGCAACCCGACAATCCCAAGACAGCCAAAGCCACAAACGCCCAGGCAAACCGGTTGATATTGAAACGAATCATGGGAGAGCTGCCTTCCGGCCCGGAAGTGGATGACGTTGTCACACAGAAATGGGCGACGAACATATTGATCGGCTGAAGCTGCCGAACAACCACTTCGAATCAACGGTGTCGAAACTCGATTCCTCACTCAATTCGTCATGCGAGCGGGCCGAAGCGGATACGGCTTCGTTTCGATCTACGAAAGCTATGCAGGCCAGGTGCGTCGTGCCAGATTTAATGAGAAACCGGACGACCTCATTGGCTGGGTTTGCCAGATATTCCGGCCAGTAAAGAAGTGCCGACAGCAAAACAAAACGACCTTTGGCAGCAGTGCTGGCCAAAGGTCGTTGCGTTGTCAGTGCTCGGATGTCTCGAAGAGTCTTACGACTCCATGATGTCCTTTTCCTTGGCATCGGCCAGGGCGTTGATCTGTCCTTCGTACTGCTTGGTCAACTCTTGAACCGATTCTTTCGTTTCATCGTGAACATCTTCGCTCATCGTCTTATCTTTAAGTGCCGTGTCCGTATGCTTGTTCGCATCGCGGCGGATATTGCGAACGGCGACTCGTCCGTCTTCGGCAAGATCCTTCAGGCGCGAGACCAGTTGCTTGCGGCGTTCGGTGGAGAGCGGAGGGATATTCAGTCGAATCACCCGTCCATCGGAATTCGGGGCCAGCCCGACATCGCTCGATTGGATCGCCTTGGCGATATCGTTCAGCGTCCCCTGATCGAAGGGGCGGATCATAATCTGTTGCGGTTCGGGGCAACTGATCGTGGCGATCTGCTTGAGCGGCGTGGGGGACCCATAATATTCGACACGGATGGCATCGACGAGCCCCGGAGTGGCGCGACCGGTACGTAGGCCCTGAAGCTGGCCCTGCACATTTTTAACGGCCTTTTCCATACGCTCTTCGGCGTCCATCAAAATCTCGTCCTGGTCCATGGCCAGTGCTCCTGCGCTCAGATGATCAACGAAAGTTCAAGCGGAATAAACGGTCACGGTAACGACTTGGGTCACAAGTGTGAAGCAGCGTTTGCCTGTCCACAAGAGTCAGATGCTGGGGCCGACTCGCGTTCCCAGTCGTTCGCCAGCAATGGCCCGTTCAATGTTGCCGGGCTTTTGGTAGTTCAGCACGACGATCGGGATGTTGTGCTCCATGCAGTGATGAATTGCCTGCGCATCCATCACCTGCAGATTCTGACGGAGCACGTCCTGGTACGTGAGTTCCGAGTATCGGACAGCGTGCGGGTTCTTCAAGGGGTCATCGGAATAAATGCCGTCCACGCGTGTGGCCTTCACAACGACGTCGGCGTCGATCTCGCGCGCTCGCAGGGCGGCGGCGGTATCCGTCGTGACGAAGGGGCTGCCCGTCCCGGCAGCCAGGATGACGACCCGGCCTTTTTCCAAGTGTCGGATGCAGCGACGACGGATAAATGGCTCGGCGACGGGAGGAATTGGAATCGCACTTTGAACGCGAGTCGGAATGCCGAAATGTTCCATCACGTCTTGCAGGGCCAGAGCATTAATGGCTGTCGCGAGCATTCCCATGTAGTGAGCCGTGGCCGGAGCAACCACCGAGTTTGTCGTGGAGAACTCACGCCCCCGCAGGATATTGCCACCGCCGCAAACGATCGCCAGTTGAACACCCGCTTCGACGACCCGCTTGATCTGTTCGCAGATGACCTGTACTTCGGAGACGCTGATCCCAGATTCACCCGGACGAGCAAAGCTTTCGCCGCTCAGCTTCAACAGGACTCGCTTATATCGCGGACCAGTAGTTGCCGTCATTGCAGATCTCTCCTTTGGAAGGAAGCGATTCGTCGTGATAAAACAGATCGAGGCTTGGGGGCTCAAAGCAAAACGGGGGGCGAATTCGCCCCCCGCCTGAATCATGCTGCGTTTCAATCGGTGCGCCAAGGACTGGCCAGTCCCGTGGCACCCTTGGGTTGGGCGAGATCAGTTGCCGAGCAGCCAGCGCGTGAATTTCTTCGCCTTCAGACCGGCTTCTGCCAACGCCTGACTGACGGTCTTGGCCTGGTCTTTCGCAAATCCCTGGTGTGTTAAAACGCCGGTTTCGCCGTAGAAAGTCTTCATGCGTCCATCGACGATTTTTTCGAGGATGTTCGCTGGCTTACCCGATGCGGCAGCTTCTGCAGTCAACTTCTCCCGTTCGGCAGCAACCTGTTCGGTCGGCAGTTCTTCGGGATGGGTGACGATCGGCTTCAGAGCGGCGACGTGCATGGCCACGTCTTTCAGAACTGGAGAGTCCTTCTTGTCGCCTTCGGCTTCGAACAGCACGCCGGTCTTGCCGTCATGGTGAGCGTAAGCTCCCACCGGGCCATCGACGCGTAAAACGCGAGCGATCACCATCTTTTCGCGGATCTTGCCGACGACTTCTTCGAGCAATTCGCCAATCTTCTGACCAGGACGATCAGGAGCTGGCTGCGCGAGCAGCTCTTCCGGAGTTGTGGCACCAGGACCAGTCAACAGTTGCTTTACGCACTGGTCAGCCAGAAAGACGAAATCGTCTGCCTTGGCGACCGGAGCTGATTCGCACTGAATTTCGACCATGGCCCCGCGTGAACCATCTGCGGAAATGCCAACGCGAACAAGTCCTTCTGACGTGGCATTCTCGAGCCGCTTCAGCATGACTTTCTTGTTGCGTTCTTTCAGCAGTTCGATTGCTCGAGCTTGATCGCCGTCCGCGTCCACAAGTGCCTTCTTGACATCCATCATCGGCAGATCGGTCAGATCGCGCAGTTCCTTAACTGCTTGCGCTGTGATCGCGGCCATGATATGTACTCCTTCGTCGACTCTGGAAAACAGAAAACGGCGGCTGAGTTTGAGGATCGCCTCAAGCCCAGCCGCTCGATGAGAATTAAGATTGCCCGCCGTTTACGATTGGATCGACGGCACAGCCTTGTATTGTTCTTCTTCAACAGCTTGAACAGCTTCCTTCGGCAATGCGGCGCGGCCTTCGATGATCGCAGCCGTCAAATGCTTCAGGACCAGTTGAATGGACCGAATGCTGTCGTCGTTGCCTGGAATTGGCAGGTCGATGTCGTCTGGATCGCAATCCGTATCGAGCAGTGCGATGACCTTAATGCCAACCAGCCGGGCTTCGTGAACGGCGTTATGTTCCTTTCGCGGATCGATCAC
>CBIHQO010000544.1:0-5161 GCA_966211735.1 uncultured Schlesneria sp. | reverse complement strand
TTAATGATCTAAAGCAGATCGCCGGCATTCACTACTGCACCCTGACCGCCATGGTCGATGGCGAGGGAGCCGAAAACAGCGGATCTTCAATTGTTCAACTGGATGATGCTGGCAATATCCGCGTCAGTGGTTTTCTGAAGCACAAGACCTATCAATGGGATCGACCGGCATAGAGCTTCTGAATGGGAATGCGGCGGCGAATGATTCTTCAATCCCCATCCAGAGGAATGTCAGAAGATCTACAGCGAAGTGCCTACTAACGTGCCGGAGCGACGTTAAGATGCCGCGGCCGTTGCTGACCGCGGATCGAAGGTGCATACCAACTTCAAACATTGTTCGGCTGTCACTACTAGCGACGGCGTCGAGCCCCGCGTTGGATTTCTTCGAGCGAAACGGCTTTGTCTCCGTCGGTATCAAGTTTTAGCAGGCGCTCTTTCCAGGCCGCCGGCAACTCGTCTTCGCTCAGTTTGCCGTTTTTATCTCGGTCGAGACCCTTGAACAGACCGTCGAGATTCGGGATGGATGAGAGCGGCCGGTCGGCACCTTCTGCCGTGTAATACTCGATGTATCCCAGCATCATCTCGTCATAGGTCTGCGGACCCCATTTGACGGTCTTGGTGGGATCGGGATTCGCCGGGTTATTCTTGCTGTTGTCGAAGCAGCCCGTCAGTTCCAGAGTCGTCCCCTTCGGGAGTTCAAGTGGTTCTGCCAGTCGGTACGAAAGCTGCCAGTTGAAGTCATAGCGAGGAACATCGAGCAGCGTTTCGCGGCGACCATCGGGATAGATCGCTTCGTACTTGAACGACTTGCCTCGTAGGTGCATATGCGGAAAGAACGCCAGGACTGTCGTGTCCGCCTGAACGGTCTGGGTGGCCGTCACGGGAAAATTCTCATCGCCAGGTGGGATCGACAATCTTGGGTTCGCGATGCCCGCCACGTGCAGCATATGAGTCGGTTCCTTGTCGGTGAAGATAATCCCTAACCGAGTCTGATCCTCCGTCGCAGTTCCATTTGGCGTGTAGTGCAATTGAAACTTCAGGCGTGATCCGGCAGGGATCTTCGTGCCAAATCCCTCAGCACAGATCATGGCGTCACCGCCGGGGGCGTACGCCGCGAAGAAACCGCCCGATTCATCATCGCCAGCGGCACGATCAGCATCCGCCTTCGCGAGATTTGCCGGAGGCAGCAGGAACACCAGGACGTGATGGACGACTTGAGGTGCCGTTGGACGAATTTCCATCGCCCGAATCCACTTGTCTTCCGTGATCCCTGCGTCAACAATCACATTCTGATAGCCCATCACTCCGGTCGCCTTAACGGGCATTGGCTTTGGTAACTGAACAAGATGGTCTGGCTGGCCGATTCGCCAACCTTCTGGGAACTGCCTCGGAAGCGGAGCGTCCTGTTCGTCTCCTGCTGGCTTGCCCTGACTCAACCAAGCCAGCAGGTCGGCTTTCTCTTGTTCTGCCAGAGATCGGTCATTGGACCAATGGCTGACTTCCCCTTTCTCGGGGCGAGTCGCAAACCAGGGAGGCATCACATTTCGCTCGACCGCCTGCTTGATCGCTGCTCCTTGCCCCGCAACATCTTCGTAAGTCTGCAACTCGAACGGGCCCGCGCCACCTTCGCGATGACATTCAAGGCACCGCGACTGAATGATTCGAGAGACGCGATTGTGATAGGTAATCTCCATAGATTTCGGCGAGCCTTCAGCCGCCTCCAACGGACAGCCTGGCGCTTGTGTCGCCGCAATCAGCAATGGTCGGCGATCAAGCGTCGCGTTGATCGCCAACTTCAAATACTCGTTGCGAGGTGCCTCCAGCGAGTACTCAAATCCGTATTGGTCGTCGACGGCCCCTCGATAGACGATGGTTCGCTTGGCATCCAGAACGAACACGTCTGTCGTATGGGTCGCACCCAATGCACTTGCGATGGCACCATCGGTATCGCGGACGTAGTGCCCGGAAAACCCTTGGTTTGAGATGGCCGCTTGGATTGCCGCCAGTTTATCACTGGAAGTGGGGTTCACGTAGATGAACGAAACGTTGCGATCGGCGTATTGCCGTTCGATGGCCGCCAAAGACGGAGCGTATTTCTTGCTGATCGGGCACGTGGTATTGGTAAACGCGATGACGATGGCCTGACGATCTGCGAATTCGCTCAAGCTGAACTTGCGATCATTGATATCCGTCAAGTTGAGATTCGGAACCATGCGCCCAATGAAGTGATCGCCAGGCACCAGGCGACGCGGTCCTTGTCGGAGAGCGGCTTCTTTCTTGTCCGATTCCAGTCCCTTCGTTGTCGCGTTACGAGGTGCTTGAGATGCCTTGAGAATCGCCTCCCACCCGCGTTTCTGAATGGCGGCCTGGGCTTCGGGCAGAGTGACAAAATCGTCGCCATCCGTGTCGAGTTGTTCAAACAACCCCTCTCCCAATTCGGCTTTCGTCAGCCGATCGTCTCGATTCTTGTCGAGCGTGCGAAATTGCTCGACCAGTCGCTCCTTCAATGGATTTGCGCCAGCAGGGGCCGCATCTTTGGTTTCCGCATTCGCTATTATGGCCGTCACGATCAACCCGAAAGCAACTGTTCCGATCGCGAAAACGCTATTCCTTGCCGTCATCAAATCACTCCTATTGCCCGAAGCGGGCGGCGGATCATATCTTGAAATCGATGAGCGCGAAAATCCCACTCACTCCGAAATACCTCGCTGCATGCCCCTCGGTGTCCATTTTTTCTTTTTTCAGGTTCTACCGATAGAATGACTCCTGGTTCGGATAACTGCGTCAGAATGAGTTCGAAGCAAGAATCGGGCAGTCAAAGATCGAGTTGACGCAATTCCTTTGTCATTCGATAATTCCGAATCAGCAGTCATCATCCAGGTAGAACTCGATATGTCGAACCCGTTTCCCGGAATGGACCCCTACTTGGAAGGGCCGCTGTGGTCAACATTTCACAACAGCCTTATTGAAGAGATTGCGCGGCAACTGACCCCGAAGCTTCGCCCCAAATACCGGGCTCGATCGGCCGAGCGGATTGTTGTTGCCGCTCCAGATCCCATCGAAATGGGGAGCTTCCGACCGCGTCTTCCGGACGTCGGCGTCTTTGGCCGTCCCGACGTTGGATTCGATCTGATCGAAGCTCCGTCGAGTGCCGTCTTGAACGCCCCCTTGATCCTTGAACTCGCGCAAACAGGGGAGACATTTCAAACCTTTGTCGAAATCAGAACTTCTCCCGGCGATCAGCTTGTGACCGCCATCGAACTGCTGTCACCAACCAACAAACGCGGCGCAGGCGCTGGAGAATTCCAGCGGAAGAGGAGTGAGTTGCTGGCGTCTGCTGCACACTATCTCGAAATTGACCTCCTGCGTATTGGAGAGCGATTTTCGGTAACAACGACGCTACCTTCGGCACCCTACTTTATATTTCTCAGTCGTGAGGACCGTCGTCCCTATGTCGAAGCCTGGCCAATTGCCCTGGATGCCAAATTGCCGATCGTCCCGATCCCGTTGGCAGATCGCGATCCCGACATTTACCTCGATCTCGATCTAGCCTTTCGCACCGTTTACGACTTGTACGAATACGATCGCGACATCGATTATACGCGGTCGCCTGTGGTTGAGTTAAGCTCCGAGCAGCAGGCGTGGACTGATGAGAGACTGAAAGCGGTCGGGCGGAGATAACAATGCTCACGTTGGCCGGATCATGGAGTCGCCGGCATTCAATTCATCAAACAGCGGATCTTAGTTGAGACTGCGCTCCGTCGATTCGACGGGTCTTCTCATGGCCGCGAATTCAAAGCCGCCTGGGACCGATTGCTCGTCAGTCGCTGTTCGACCGATTCAATTCCGATTCTGGAACGCGGCCAATAGCTATTCCGTAACGCGATTGAATTCGAAGCATGCACAGAACGTTTCATTGGTCAGACATTGTTGTATCATGCGTGGCTGCTTGTTCAATGTCCGCAATTGATCGGACTTTACGAGACTCGAATTCGCAGGATACTCATGATTCACGTACTCGCACAGATTGAAACGACACCCGGCCATCGCGACGATTTCCTCGCAGAGTTTGCTCAAGTGGCCGTTCTGGTTCATCAAGAATCGGGCTGCATCGAATACGGGGCGGCAGTGGACACGCCGACCGAAATCCCCGTTCAAAACTTCATCGGCGAAAATGCGGTCTTGATCATTGAGAAATGGGAAAGCGTCGAGCATTTGAAAGCACATCTGATCGCGCCACATATGATCGACTATCGTGTTCGGATCAAGGAGTTTGTGAAGTCCGTCAGGCTGCAAGTGCTGGAACCGCGCATCTGAAGCTCTTCCATTCTGTTCCGCCGGATTTTGAAGGTCATCACAGATGCATCGGGAACAAGTTCAAGAGTTGGAGACTCTTATCGAGCAGGCCTTGGCGAGTGTTTTTCGCCAATCGACGGCAACGAAGGGACTTTTGCGGAACCAATTGTTGCCGAATGCCAAAACAATACACCTGATGGCGAAGGCCGCGGTGACTGTTCTCGAAGCCACAGAAATTGAAGGCAAATAGAATGCAGCGAGCCCTGATCCTGGCGGGAATTCTGGCGACGGTCGCGACGATCGCTGTGGCCGCCGAACGTCCTCCCAATATTGTGATCATCTATGCCGATGACTTGGGCTACGCAGATCTGGAGTGTTTTGGATCCCCATCCGCTGACACACCTCACTTGGATCGCATGGCAGGCCAAGGTCGAAAGTTTACAAACTTTTATGTCGCCCAGGCGGTTTGCTCGGCTTCTCGAGCGGCGCTGCTGACGGGATGTTATCCGAATCGGATCGGAATTCAGGGCGCACTGGGCCCCGCGGCCACACACGGGATCAATTCAGACGAGGTGACGATTGCTGAACTGCTCAAAGGACGCGGATACGCGACCGCGATCTACGGCAAATGGCACCTGGGGCATTACCCTCAGTTTTTGCCGACCCGACACGGGTTTGACGATTACTTTGGATTGCCGTACTCCAACGATATGTGGCCGAAGCATCCGACTGCGAAATTCCCGGACCTGCCACTGATCGATGGCGAAAAGACGATTGAACTGAATCCAGACCAGTCGAAACTGACCACCTGGTACACCGAGCGGGCCGTCAAGTTCATCGAAGCCAACAAACAGCGTCCCTTCTTT
>CBIHQO010000543.1:0-5163 GCA_966211735.1 uncultured Schlesneria sp. | reverse complement strand
CTCCGCCGCGGGATGGAACGTGGATCAGGAAGCCAATTTTCAGTGCCGGTGGACGGGCGGTCTCTGTCTGGGATCAAGCCAGTCCCCAGCCCGACGAGTCCGAGCCATTTTTTTTCCAATCTCGAATCGACGGACGCACCCATTCTGCGGCATTCCGCTGCGACGATGACGCCATTGAATTTATTGGCTTGACTGAACAATTGGAGAGTGGCGAGCTTTCGAGTGCACCTGATCCCTATGTTTACTGCGGGTCGATCGGACCCCTGCAAGACGCGCGGGTGGAAGGGTTTCGGCTCTCGCTGACTGCCGCTGCAGAGCTATTGGCCAGGAGATGTCATTTGCGAGGAATATTTGGGATCGACTTCATCCCGGATTCGAACGGAACGCCTTGGATCCTGGAGGTGAATCCACGCTACACCGCGTCTATGGAAATCATCGAGCTGGCATGGCAGCGATCATTTTTAGCAGGAATTCAGGGGGCCAGCGTTCGAAAGCAGACTTCCGCTGCTCCTATTCTGGCCAAACAGATTCTCTATGCGAAGAATTCTCTGGTGGCCCCTGCATTCGGCGAGTGCACCGATTCTCGATCAGAATGGGAATTGCCGACGATCGCCGATATTCCCGTTCCAGGAACGCCGATCGAGGCCGCGTGGCCGATTTGCAGCGTGATGGCCACTGGCGCAACGCGCGAAACGTGTTTGCAATCGCTCGAGCAACGAGCGAAAGATGTCCGCAAGCGACTGAAAGAGTAGGGCCGCACGACTATGCTTTGCTGTTTGAGAGTTCCTGAAATGGTCCCCTCCGGCCAGAAATTGCAATAGCAGAAGCGGCCCCAAACGTTTAGAGTCGTCCCACAACCTGTTCCGTTCTTGATCGGCTGGACCGCCCCCGATAAGATCAGCCTCGAATTTGGTCGCCAATTTCTGTCGCCCAACTAACTCTAATTCCTCTTTAGAAGACCATGACGAAAGCGACCGACATTCGCATTCGCAGTGCAACCTGCGCCTTCGAGTCCGTGACGTTTCGGACTCCCATCAAGTTCGGCGGACGAGTTCAGTCCAAGTCGTTTCTGATCAACGTCGATGTGGAGGTCGAATCGCGGGATGGCAAGCGCCGTGCCAGCGGGTTCGGTAGCATGCCCATCGGCAACGTCTGGGCTTGGCCCAGCGATAAGGTCACGACAGAGCAGGCTGAAAACGCGGTCAAGCAATTTGCTGAAGCCGTGGTCGAACTGGGATATGGCTGCAACGAGACGGGGCATCCGCTCGAGCTGTCGTATCACTTGTCCGCCGAGTACGAACACCTTGGCAAGACGCTGTCCAACCGGCTGAAGCTGGCAGAGCCGATTCCCAAGCTGGCACTGGCTGTCGCCGCCAGTCCCTTTGACGCCGCCCTGCATGACGCCTACGGGCGATTGCACGACGTGAACAGCTACAACACATTGTCTTCCAAGTTCATGTCCTACGATCTGGAAGAGTATCTGGATGATCAGTTCGCGGGCGAGTATTTGGACAAGTACACGCTACGAGAGCCCAAAGAGCGGATGCCGCTTTATCATCTTGTGGGAGCCCTTGATCCGTTGACCGACGGCGATGTGGAAAAAAAGGTCGGTGACGGCCTTCCCGAGACGTTAGGCCAATGGATCGCGTTCAACGGGCTGACTCACATGAAGATCAAGTTGTCGGGAGACAACTTTGATTGGGATGTTGATCGCACGCTGTCGGTGAATCGAGTTGCCGAACAAGCACAGGCTGCTCGCGGTTGCCAGCAATGGTTCTATTCGCTGGACTTCAACGAAAAGTGCCCGAATCCCGAATATGTGATCGCCTTCCTGAACAAGGTTCGCGAACAGTCCGCAACGACCTTTGATCGTATCCAATACGTCGAACAACCGACGAACCGAGATTTAAAGGCCCACCCCGACCACAAAATGCACGAAGCGGCGAAATTGAAGCCCGTCGTCATCGATGAATCGCTGACCGATTACGATTCGCTGCTGCTGGCCAGGGACATGGGATACACCGGCGTCGCCTTGAAGGCCTGCAAAGGACACACGGAGTCTTTGCTGCTGGGTGCTGCGGCTCAGAAGTTCGGAATGTTCCTGTGTGTGCAGGATCTGACCTGCCCCGGCTATTCGTTCCTGCATTCGGCCAGCCTGGCTGCACGGATCCCGACTGTTGCCGCGATCGAGGGGAATGGCAGACAATACTGCCCCGCGGCGAACAAGCCCTGGGTCAAGGGCTTTCCAGCCATGTTCGAGATTACCGATGGAACCGTTGGCACTTTTGAATTGAACGGACCTGGCCTGGGGTTCTGAGATGCCTCACGTGGTGTTCACGGACAACATCCAGCGACACGTCGCCTGTCCGCCCCGCACGGTCGGCGGCGCGACGGTGCGCGAGGTTCTTGACGAAGTCTTTTCGACGAATGAACGAGCACGCGGCTACGTGCTCGATGAACACGGTGCTGTCCGCAAGCACATGATTGTTTTCATTAACGGCGCGATGATCCGCGACCGGCAATCGTTAAGTGATCCCGTCTTGCCTGATGCCGAGGTCTATGTGATGCAGGCATTGTCCGGCGGGTAATCAACCTCCCCCCTGATCAAGAGAGCTTGCCATGAGCGACCGACTGCTGGCAGCAACGCGGAAGGGTTTGTTCCTGATCGAGCGAACAGGGCGCAAAAGCGTTCCGTGGGAGATCACCAGAACATCGTTTCTGGCAGAGCATGTGATCATGACGTTGCCTGATCGACGTGACGGGTCGATCTATGCGTCGTTGTATCACGGCCATTTTGGATCGAAGCTGCATCGTTCCACCGACCATGGCCACACGTGGAGCGAGATTGCTGTCCCTACCTATCCGAAGCAACCGGAAGGGGAAGTCCAGAAAGACATGTGGGGACGGACGATCGAATGGAAGCTGGATCGGATCTGGGCTCTGGAAGCAGGTGGACGAGACGAACCGGGAGTGCTGTGGTGCGGCACACTGCCAGGAGGTCTGTTCAAGTCGACTGACCACGGAAATTCGTGGAGCCTCGTGGAGTCACTTTGGAATGACCCGCGTCGCATGGAATGGATGGGTGGCGGAGCGGATTTGCCCGGCATTCATTCGGTTTGTGTTGATCCGCGCGATTCGCAACGAGTGACGATCGGCGTCTCATGCGGAGGTGTGTGGGTGACAAATGATGGCGGAGCCACGTGGGACTGCCAGGCCGATGGGATCTGGTCTGCTTACACCCCCCCGGAGCAAAAAGAGAACCCGAACGTTCAAGACGTACACCGCGTCGTGCAGTGTCAATCGAATCCCGACGCCCTGTGGGCGCAGCATCACAATGGCATCTTTCGCTCGACGGACCGATGCGCGTCCTGGCAGGATGTCTCTCATCTGAAGAGCCTGTCGCCGACTTCGTTCGGTTTCGCCGTCGCGGTTCATCCGGGCGAAGCAAACACCGCGTGGTTCGTTCCCGGCGTGAAAGATGAGCATCGATTGCCAGCCGACGGGAAGGTTGTCGTGGCCAGGACTCGAGACGGTGGGGCAACCTACGACATTCTACGAAATGGCTTGCCCCAGGATCATGCCTATGATCTGACATATCGGCATGGGTTGGATATTGATGAATCAGGAGATCGACTCGCGTTCGGTTCGACCACGGGTTCGCTGTGGGTCACAGAGGATCAGGGCGATTCCTGGCAGACGGTCTCGCAACATCTGCCGCCGATCTATTGCGTTCGATTCGTGTAACTGTCTCCGCCGGCGAGTGGACGGATCCCGATCCTTAAAACTCGGCACGAGGGCGAATCAGCAGCACGAGCACGATCGAGAAAATCGCTGCTCCGGCAAACAAGCTGAAGATCACGTTCAGCGGCACTTTGGCATCGCGCAAGGCACCGAAACCCCAATCGGCGAATCCGCCGCAACTGATGCTGACCATGTTCATCAGGCCATAGCCGGTGGCCCGCAGTTCGGGCCGAACAATCTGCGATAGGATTGGCATGTTGTTGCAGTCGAAGAATCCCCATCCCAGGCCAAACAGGATGAGGAACGCGACGGCCATCGTCAGCGAACTCGCGTTTCCAACACCGAAGATGGCTGGCACGATCAAGGTCATTCCCATCGCGCTGACATAGATTCGGCCGCGGATGTTAAACTGCATCCAACGATCTGCAATCAATCCGCCGAGGATCGCACCAAAGATGGCAGCGACTTGCCAATAGATCGTAGCGGCGACCCCGGCTTGTCCCTGGCCGATTTGAAACTGGGCCTTCAAAATTGAGGGCATCCAGTCGCGCACGACCCATCCCGCCAGTGCAGGGAGAGTGAAATACAACACCAGCAGAACGAATGAGAAATTCGAACATAGCTCGCGGGCCGCACGAAGCGGAGAGGCCTTGGGCTGGTCAACAACATCGTGCGAATTCGGTGCGTCGCGCAACAATGCGACCAGAGGAATCGCGTACACCATTCCAAACAGCCCGCACATCTCAAAGGCGTAGCGCCAGCCGAAGTCCGGCGATGCGGCAATATAGCCGCCAAAGCCTCCGCAGATGACTCCACCGTAGATCGCCATCTGGTGCAGGCCGACCGCTCGTGACCGAGTGGTACCGGTGTGGTAATCGGCAATCAGTGCCAAGCCAGCCGGAATATAAAACGCCTCGCTGATACCCATGAGCGATCGCGCGAGCAGCAACTGATCAAAGCTGGTGACCTGTCAGCCAGGTCACCGCCGACCAGACAAACAAGCTACCGCAGATGGTCAGCCGGCGACTGAAGCGATCCGCGACGTAGCCGCCAACGGGGCTGAGGAAAGCATAGACCCATTTGAATTGTCCCAGCATCAAGCCCCAGTTTTTTTCGGAACCGATGCTGGGGATGTCGGACATCACCGAGGCTTGCATCGATGCCAACATCTGTCGATCAAGGTAGTTGAGTAATGCCACCGGCATTAACAGCGCAACGACAAGCCAGGCAGTGCGGTACCCGGCGGCAGGATTCAATCGAAGCGACACGTGAGATCGTTCCTGGGTGTTGTGGGCCTTGTCGCCTGCCAACTTCTGGCGACGTTCCTGACTATGTGAGCATCGAGTACAATTTGGCAACCCGTCGAATCAGGGCCAGCGCGCACTCTGGGTAACATTTGGTAGTTTGGGGGCCTTGCGCATT
>CBIHQO010000542.1:0-5176 GCA_966211735.1 uncultured Schlesneria sp. | reverse complement strand
AACCGCGAACGTATTCGCTGGGATCCGCCAGTAGCTTCTGAGTGAGCGTCGCATCGATTCCGCCTGTCACTTGCAGAGCCCACATGGCTCGCAAACGACGGGTGTCGTCTTCGTATCGGGTCGCAATCTCCACGAGCTTGGCCTTGGCACTCGCGTCAATCGGTTTGGTCGCGGCTCGCTCCTGCAGCACGCGACGGCTGTGTCGCACGTACCAGTCGTTGGTGTTCAACGTGAGTTCAGCCAGTTCCAAGTCACTGAGCTTTTTCAGATCGACGGTCACCTTCTTCGGCTCACCAGCCGAGATCTTGTAGATGCGCCCGTTGCTGCGATCGTGGGCTTTCACGTCGCCCGTGTGACAGGCTTGCATGTCATACCAGTCGATCATCCACGCCTGGCCGTCGGGTCCATAGCGAAGATTCAAGATCTGCGAAGCCCGGTCGCCTGTCAGCAGGAAATCGGGTCCGTGGCTGCCGACATAGCCCGAGCCTCGCGGCTTCAGGATATCCACATTCAGCCGTTGGCCGTGGATGTTGTTCATGAAGATCTGATCGCGGTATTGCTCCGGCCACGCTCCGCCCAGGTAGATCATGGCCCCGGCATGCGCGTGCCCACCCCCTGCTTCGTCGGATCGATTGTTGCCGCCGTGCGGATTGCCACCGATGTAGTGCAGGTGATCGGCGATTGTCACGATGTCGCGGAACGTGTAGGGATTGAAGTGCTGTCCCGCTTGCCGCTGATAGCGGGCGCCCTGAATGATGTGAAACAGATGCGGGATCACGCACGCGGTACAGAAGGCTTGACCGCGATCGTTGAAATCAACGCCCCACGGATTGCTGGTGCCGTGAGCAAAAATGTCGAACGTGTGACGAGTCGGATGATAACGCCAGATCGCGGCATTCAACGGTACCCGTTCAGCATCAGGAGTACCCGGCTTGCCGACGCGCGAGTGTGTGAACACGCCATGGCAGCCATACAGCCATCCATCGGGCCCCCAGATGAACGCGTTCAGCATCTCATGGGTATCCTGCATGCCCCAACCATCCAGCAACACGACCGGCTCGCCATCAGGAACGTCATCGCCGTTCTTGTCCGGAATGAACAACAGTTCCGGAGCCGCCCCGACCCAGACACCACCAAAGCCAATTTCCAGACCGCTGACCAGGTTCAATCCTTCGGTAAAGACTTTGCGAGATTCCAGCGTGCCGTTGCCGTCCTTGTCTTCGAAAATCAGAATCCGATCGCGGCCCTTTCCTTTGGCCTTGATCGGGTATTCGTAGGCTTCGGCGATCCAGACGCGACCGCGATCATCAATCGCCATCGCGATGGGCTGCTTCACTTCCGGTTCGGCGGCCCCCACGGTGACCTGAAAACCTGCTGGAACCTTCATCGCTTTCGCGGCTTGCTCGGCAGCGAGTCCGGAGTGTGGGTACTCGTCCGCGATCATGCGCGAGAGAGTTGGGCGTGCCACGACGGGCTTGGTCGAATGGAAACGGAAATGGTCGAAGTTGAGATGGCCCCAGCCGCCTCGGTTCTGGTCGACAAGGCGGATGAAGATTTCCTTACCAGCCACATCCTTCAGGTCCACGACAACCTGCTTCAATTCTTCGCTGTTTTCACCAGAAGTCTTGAAAAAGGCTTCGCCGGTATCCTTGCGGACGAGTTCCACTCGGGTTGTCGCCGCATCTCCGCCGTTGGCCAGGAACGATGCAAACGGTTGCGTGACTTTGAATGGAACCGACGTCAGCGTGCCGATCGGGGGATCTGCAACCTTCTCATAGCCCCCGATCCAGAAGTCCCCTTTGTGAGCGCTGCGCATATCACCTCGACGAGCGGCAACAGTGTCCCCCTTGATCGGCTGTCCGACAAAGGCTTCTCCTTCGGCCTTCCAGTCGTCCAAAGTTCCCTTCTCAAAGTCCAAATTCAGCACACGGCCATCCGCGGCAGTCGCCTTGATCTCGTCGGCATCGGGCTTCTTGTCCTGCGCCTGGAGCGAATTGAGGCCCAGCATCAACAGGCTTAGCAGTGGACAGACCCAGCCGCAAACTGGTCGCGAAGTGATTGTCCAGGCGGACATATAGGAACCTCCAGGTGATCAGTTGATGTCGTTTTCAATGCTGCAGGGTGCGTAGTATGCATTCCGGATACGAACTCGGGTAGTTCTGCGGAGGAAGGCATTGATCCGAAGCCGCGCAGACGCTTGGTCTTGTCAGGCACCGGGTGGCCTCGAATTGGCCTCGCCGGAATCGGCAAGATTCGCTACAGATCGCCTGTCCGGAACTGTCTGGAGGTCTGTATGTCCGCGTCCTTACTCAACACCGATCCAACGCCAATCCACACGGTGGGGCGGTTGGTTAGCAATTTCATCATCGCGATTGGCGACCTGACTCGGTTTTTGTTCCTCACGCTCGGCGGCCTGATGGGGCAGTTGCCTCGGTCTCGCGTGCTGTGGCCAGTGATGTATGAAGTCGGCGTCCGTAGCGTCCCCGTGATCGCAGTGACCGGGCTGTTTATCGGCATGGTGCTGGCCGTCCAAACGTACGACACCCTGCGAATGTATCGCTTGGAGAGCCGTATCGGCTCCGTCATTAACGTCTCACTGGTCAAAGAGTTAGGTCCCGTACTGGCCGCGACAATGCTGGCGGGCCGAGTCGGCTGCGCGATGGCTGCCGAGATCGGAACGATGCGGGTCACCGAGCAGATCGACGCCCTGAAAGCGTTGGGGGCGAATCCGATCTCGTATCTCGTCGTGCCTCGATTCCTCGCCTGCTTCTGGCTGATTCCGGCTTTAACACTCATCGCCGACGGCTTGGGAATGTTTGGCGGATGGGTCGTCAGCGTGCAGATGCTGGGTGTCAGCGACCACTTTTTCTGGCTCTATTCTCAACAGTTCATCACGGCGTTCGACGTGATCTCGGGTGTGATGAAGAGCATGTTTTTCGGAGCGGCCATTTCCATCATCGCCTGTCATCGCGGATTTCATTGCGGATCGGGAGCGGAAGGAGTGGGACGCGCCGCCACGGATTCATTCGTCTGCTCGTTCATTGCGATCCTGGTGCTGGATCTGGTGCTCGTCATCCTGTTGAACAATGTCTTTCGGCTGCTGTGGGCCTTGGGATTTACCGTGCTGTAACTGCTCGTTGCTCCATGTCGACCGCGTAACTTCTGATTCGGATGTTTGGCCCGTGAATTCCCCTGTGAAGTCCCCTGCTCTGCCTGCCGCCGCGGCTCCAGTACTGGAGTTGCGAGGGGTCAGCGTGGAATTTGGCTCGCAGAAAGTTTTGCAGGACATTTCGGTCAACGTCAATCGTGGTGAGACGCTGGTGCTGATCGGCGAAAGCGGTTGCGGCAAAAGCGTCACGACTAAGTTGCTGGCGGGATTGCTCGAGCCGACTCGCGGCGAAGTTCGCTGGGATGGCCGACCTGTCCGAAGTCGATCCGCCCGAGAAATGCATCGCGACCGATTGCGGTTTGGCTACCTGTTTCAGGGAGCGGCTCTGTTCGACAGCATGAATGTCTACGAAAACGTGGCGTTTGGGCTGCGAGAAAACACCAAGCTGAAAGACGCTCAGATTCGCGACGTCGTGCTGGAACGTCTTCGTGAAGTCGGTCTGGCCGAAGTGGTCGCGGAAAAACGCCCCTCGGATCTGTCGGGCGGGATGAAGAAACGAGTCGGCCTGGCGCGTGCACTCGCGATGTCGCCCGATGTCGTGTTCTATGACGAACCGACCACCGGACTCGACCCGGTCATGAGCGACGTCATTAACGAATTGATTCTGCAGACGCAGTTGAATCGCAAAGTGACCAGTGTCGTGGTGACTCACGACATGAACACGGTCCGGCGCGTGGCAGATCGGGTTGTCATGCTGTACCCGCTCAGTCGCGTGGCACCCGGTCAACCGCAAGTGATTTACGAAGGCACCGCGGAAATGGCGTTTGAATCGGAAGATGTGCGAGTTTCCAGCTTCGTCCGCGGTGAAGCGGGGGCTCGGTTGAAAGAGATGTACGCCGCATAAAGGACAGGTGCCCAGGGCCATGGGTGCCACGCCGGAAGTTCGGTCCGAGGATCGGGGTTCGGCGGTTCTGTTCCATAAGGATGTTGAAACATGGCGACGGAAAGGCAGCTTCAATTTCGAATTGGCCTGCTGGTCATGATCGCGCTGGCGATCGGCGGCTGGCTGGTCTACGAATTCGGCGATCTGAAGCAGTTCACTCAGAAACGTTACGCTCTGGCGATTCATTTCGAATCGGCATCGGGCCTGTATCAGACCGCGCCCGTGACATTTGCCGGCCTGACCGTGGGAACAGTAGGCAAGATTCAGCTCGATGAAAAGCGCGGCGGCGTGCTGGTGGCAATTACTGTTCGTGAAGGGGTCATCATCCCGTCCGACAGCCGCGCGGTAATCGTGCGTTCGATCCTGGGCGAGACGGCAGTCGATATCACTGCCGGGCAAGCTCACGATGCGCTGAAACCGGGCGCACGAATGGATGGGCTCTTGGCCGTGGATCCGCTGGAAATGGTCCAGCGGATGGAAGGTCGCGCCATCGAAGTGTTGGACTCCGTGACAGCCACCAGTCGCGAATGGCGACAAGTCGCGAAGAACTTGAATGGCCTGATGGAAACCAACCGCGGCAACCTCGATCAGGTCGTGGAAAAGGCCGCGGAATCGCTGCATGAGTTCACCATGACAATGGGTCATGTCAATGAATTATTGAAGTCCGCGAATAAGATCGTTGGTGATCCCGACGCCCAGCAGGCGCTGCATGATACCTTGGTTGCAATGCCGAAACTGGTGAACGAAACCCAGCGAACGATCGCGGAAACGCGCGGAGCCGTCGCCTCGACGCGACTGGTTCTCGACAACGTCAACAAGAACCTCGTCAACCTGACTCAAGTGACCGAACCAGTCGGAAAACGGGGCGAGATGATGGTGGCCAAGCTCGACAGCAGCTTGACCAACCTGGATCAATTGATGAGCGAACTGAATCGGTTCGCCAAGCTTGTGAACACCAAGGACGGTTCGCTGCAGAAGTTCGCCAGCGACCCCTCGCTGTACGACAACCTCGATCGATCGTCGCAATCGTTGTCGGTACTGCTGCGAAATGTCGAGCCGGTGCTGCGCGACCTGCGCGAGTTCAGCGACAAGGTGGCTCGCAATCCCGAACTCTTGGGTGTCGG
>CBIHQO010000541.1:0-5180 GCA_966211735.1 uncultured Schlesneria sp. | reverse complement strand
GGTCGAGCGCAACCGTTACCTGCGTGGCTGTCTCCAGCGCAGAACATGTAGTTCTTCTTCCCACGCGTGCTCGAGGCGCTATTGGGATCCTGTTGTGCTCCGTCACTAGGGCATTGCAGTACAGGAATCACTCGCGTCCAGGGAAGATTGTTGTTGTAAGGAGGGTTATCTCCGGGAAGAGACTGAATCTCCTGATAGACGCCCGTCTGATCAACAAACGGCAAGAGGCAGGCAATTCCACTGAGACGACTACGTTGGCCGCCACTGCTGAGATTCCCCGTCCCACCGCCGAAAAACGGAAAGCTGCTGTAAACATCGTGGTAGTTGTGCAGTGCCAGTCCGAACTGCTTGAGGTTGTTCTTGCATTGAGTTCGACGAGCAGACTCTCGCGCCTGTTGGACGGCTGGCAGTAGTAGGGCAATTAGAACGGCGATGATCGCGATCACCACCAGCAATTCAATCAGCGTAAATCCAGTCTTAGAACGTTTGGACGTCAACATACACTCAAGCTCCGATAATCAATCACAACTCTTGCCATGCAAAGTACTTGGTGACGCGCACCAAGAATTCAACAGAATCCGCTGATCCCTATAGGGAGCGGTCCCGACGCTTTGCACTGTCCGATTCGTGTTGACTGAATAGTCAGTCATTTCGAAGGGTGCATAAAGGGATTGTGAATTTACGGCGAAGTTCGGGCAGTTCGACTTTGGTCTGGCAGATATAGTCCAACACCTCAGGTGAAACTCAGGAAGTCTTCAGAAACTCTTCAGAAATAAGTAGTTCCGCATGGAACTGCTTGCCTACCGGAATTGGACGAAAAGACCGCCCATCAGGCGAACGGTCTCCTTTCGAATATAAGTGATCTTCTCATCATTGCTTTGGAGGCGAGGCCTCTCGCACCAGGGCTCCGTTCAGCTCCGAGATGACAAGGATCGAGAACTTGCCGGCACGTTCCAGATCGCTTGTGCTCAGTGAAGCGTAGTCGAAGCGGCCGCGGATATCCGTGTAGCCGTCCTTGTAGAACTTCACGCTGCCGTCGTTCATTTGAGCGTAAACTTTCACATACGATTTGGCGATCGGCTTGCCGGTTGCTTGATGCGTGACCTTGATCTGACCGTAGTTTTCGATGACCTGAACGGCAAGAGAGTGTGAGTAATAGGCCTGAGCCTTGGTCTGACCGGCCGCGACAATTTCAACCAGAACATTCTTGTTGTGGAGTGACTCAGGCAACGGGATCGATGTCGTTCCTCGCGTTTTGCCGTCAGCGAGTTCCAACTTGGATTCGACTGATAGATTCGGCTTGATCGAACTGAACTGACCGCTGAACTGCTGCACGAACGGGTTGCGGCTGAAGAGCAGTTCGACATCCATCTCATAGAAGTTCACACGGGCCGCATTGATGTTCTGGAAGTTCAGCGTGATCTGCTTGGCCTCGACCGTGAAGTCGAAGTTGGGCTCGGTCGCTGCCAATGCTGTCTGCTGCTGGCCGCGATCTTCTGGGTCAACGGGCTTGGCATCTGGTCCCTTTCCTTCCGCCTCATCGAGTTGTGCCGCAATGGTATTGAACGTATTTCGCCAACGATCGACGGGATGATCCGCATACTTGGCCGCAATCCCACGTGCTTTGGCGTGCGCTTCAGTGAAGAAATCCAAGTAGGCGGCACAGTAGTCGTACTGCAGATGCGTTGCCACTTTGTCCACGTTCACGCGAGCAAACGTCGCTTGTGCGTCCTCCAATCGATCTTGCAACAGCAAGTGATATGTGACCGCCAGCAGATCATCGTCGTCGAGTTGCCGTTCGTAACTGAGTTCTCGCAGCAAGCGATGATATTGCCAGTGCTGTCGGTCGTTGACGATCTGGCGTCGTTTGCCAAGCGAATGGGCTCGGGCGTTGACGAGCGGTTTATATTCCAGGTGCTCGTAAACTCGTCTTTTGACCAAGTCGACGACGAGCAGTGGACTGGTCAGCCGGCCTCCGGCTTCGTTGACGACTTGATCGACATGTTGCAGGAATTCGCGGGCGGCGGCCGCGATGTTGTGCTTCAGGGAATAGGACCACAACGTCTGCTGGTAAACGTGTCGCGAGGCCAGCTTGGAGATCACCGCTTCGAACATCTTCACGTCGTTCATGCGCCACGCGATCTTGTCCAAGTTCAATTCGTTGATGTTGTGCTTATCCAAAAAGGCCAGCACTTCATCATCAGTGGCGTGTTGCGAGACGTAGTCCCACGACTGAGTGTCGATCTTCGTCGCTTTGTCGACCACATTTAGTGTGACCGGCGCAGCGGCAGCGATCAGCGTTTCGTTCTTTGCCACATGGACCGGGAAGTGAGGTGCCTGGCCAGCCGCTGGAAAATAGAAATGATATTCGACCGTCTGCGTGTGATATGGCTCCAGATTCAGATGCACCGTTCGTGTCGCCTGACTATTGAGAACGGGCATGGCCCCTTGTGGGATCTGCAGCAAGACATTGATCTTCTGTCGCGACGATGTCGAATTCGTGATGACGACCTGGCAGCCATACACTGTGTGGACCAGGAATTCGTCAACGATGTACTTGTCAATCGTTTCGCCATTCTCCTGCCGCGTGCGATCACCGTGTCGGAAGAAGTTCTCACTGACCAGAATGCCACCCGCCTGCGCTGGTGGGGCACCAACGCTGCGAATTTCCTCATGAAAGACGACGACCGAGTTCGCAGGCGTCAGCGTCATCTTGATGCCATCGAACTTCGATTCATGCTTACCCGACTCGAAGGGAAGATCGAGCACGGCCAGTGCCATCAACATCTCAGGGAAATTGCGAGACGCTTCGGCCAGGTTGCGCGAGAGGAACGGTGTGGCGGGATCATGCTGTGCGAAGTCTTTCCAGAAGGCATTGACCGTCACCAGTCCGCCGTTCTGCTGATCCATCGTCAGATGATGATAGTTGTTTTCCGCCCATTCCCAGGTTTTGTCGAGCTTGCGATAAAGCTGACGGATACCTTGGCGAACTTCTGACTGATCGTCGAAGAAGCGGAGCTGACGTTCTTTGGCGTCGCTGGAAGCAATATCCTGATCGGCGACCGCGTTCGACGAGCCTTTGCCATATTTTTTCGACATTTCCTGCTTGGCCTTCTCCATGACCACCTGCTTTTTTCGCTGAAGCTGCTCAGATTCCGCTAATTCTCGGCGACCGCTGCTCGGACTTGAGGTCACTGGCGGACTCGGTGCAGTCGTAGCTATGTTCGAAGCGACGCCTCCGAAAAGCGCCTTCAGCTCGCTTTGAGGCATTGCCTCGTCCATCGCTTCGCGCAGCCCCAATGCGTCATGGAGATCCAGTGAACTTCGCTTCACGGCGGTATCAAACAGTCGGTTGAAGTTGTCGATGTTCGGTGGCAACAGCGAATAAAGGTCACCGACATGGCGAGCCGTTTTGGGCCGTTCGCCTTGAACCCGCTGTGCCAGCAAGATCCGCTCCACGACGTTCAGTTGTTCGTGGTTCCAAGGGAGCAGGAATCCCGAGAGATCGTGCCCCAGCAGATAATGATCGATGAACGTCTGATCCTTCTTGTTCGCCAGGTAGGGCAGGATCACCGCTTTGAAGAATTCCGGGTCCTTTTTGGAGAGGAACAGGCTGAGTTCGTGGCTGGCATGCTTGGAGTAGAGCGTTTGCTTTTCGGCCGGTTTCAGCTTCGGCCAGTTCATGAGAAACGCGAACTCGACCAACTTGGGATCGCGATTGAGCGTGGCGTACAGAGCATAGACGCGAGCGAGGCTATCGTAGGCTTCAAACTTCGATGTCGTGATGTCCGCCAGACTAAATGGCTGTCCACCCGGAACCACAGTGATCTGCTTCTGCTGCGTAAAATTGCCCTTCGGATTCAAACCCGCCAATAGTCTCAAGTCGAGGAAAGTGGGTTGAGGTTCGACGAGCACGGTGCTGCGATAGGTCGTGTTAATTGGATCCACCGCAACAACGTGCAAATGCTGGTGTGTTCCCAACGCCTCATTCTTGATCTCGATCATTCCTTTGTCGTCAGGAATGAGATTGCCCAGGACGACGGTTCCTTCACGCAGGAAATCGAGATTCGCGAAGTGGCCTTGCGCTTCCTCCGATTTGGGACCAGGAGCAGGTGCCCGGTCCATCGCGCTGCCCGCTTTACCACCGGCTGAACCGAACACTTCACCACCTGCCGCGACTTGTTCGCCCGTCTGTGTTTCGCGAACGGCCCAGGGGTTTAGCAACAAGGAAGGCCGATCGAGCATGTTGCCTGGAAACTTGTTCGCATATTTGCGGTCGATGATGTAACGATATTCGTCTCCAATGTTTCTGCCTGTCAGGTAAACCGATTGCGCGGGAGACTGAGAGAAGAGGTACGGCTCCGGACCACGAACGCGGCTAAGGTGTGCATAGATGCCATATTCCGGGACGTATCTGGTGGCGAAGACGTGAACGCGAGTGAACTTATTCGCGTTTTGGAGCTTGATGACGACCTTGCCGGCGTCAGTCGCGATCGATTCGATCTGTACGGGAGCCAGGGCAGGTGTTTCCAACTGGCGATGAGCGCCAAGGACGAATCGCCCGAGATGTTCTCCCGTGGTCAATCGAACGCGGATCCGTGTTCCTGACGATTTCAGCAGAAGTTCAAAGTCGCCCGCGGGCAGCTTATCGAGGACCAGCATTCCGTCTTTGACGCTGAGATTGCTGAAGCGATCCGCCACATAGACGTCACCGCGAAGTTCCAGCAACGACACTTCGCTTCGTTCCGGTTTATTGCCGCCGCTACGCGGCAGATAGGGCAATGACAGTGCTTCGCCGACCCGACCATGCAGCGTTTGCGAATAGGTATGTTCGTCCGATCGCAAGTTCCAAGTGTGCGACGTTCCTTCGGGGCCAGTGGCCGCGACCGAGGCGATGTCGACCAAGGCACCCAAAGCAATACGACCTGCAGGATCGGTCTTCAGCACAGCATTGAACGGATGACGGAAGTCGCGATGCTTGACCGCCAATGAGACTGGTCGTGATGCACGCGATTCGCCAGTTTTGCCCCGAATTTCAAGAATGTACCCCGCGGCGGTCTTCAACAGATGCAGGTCTTCGACTTTTTCCGTGCGGTCAATCTCATTGAGCGTGAATGTTTCACTGGCGGCCAGATCGATCTTCTGTCCGCCCGTGCTCAGGCGTTTGACTTTCTCCGTCA
>CBIHQO010000540.1:0-5185 GCA_966211735.1 uncultured Schlesneria sp. | reverse complement strand
CGACGCACTGACCGTTTGATACCACGCCGCCGCCAAGGGCCAGAAGGAAACGAACATGACCAGTGCCCAGTTCCCCTGCAGCCGTGCTTGAGTCGCCTTGTACAGAAAGAATGTCATCGGCAGGGCGTAGAGGCACGCACAGACTCGCAGGCGCGGGTTCTCAGAGAGTCGCCTGAAACTCCACAGCACCCACGGATACAGAAAGAACGGCAGTGTCCCGAACAGTAGGAGTTGCACCCCTACGAATTCACCAAAGGGAACAATGCCGGGTTGAGACTGCGTCATCGTATGCCGCCACTGAAAGAGCAGCGGAGCAAACTTTTGCTGGATGTTAAAGATCAAGATCGGCGACGCGACGATAAACGCCACCACCCCATGCGCGACATACCCCGGCAGCCACCGTTTCCACAGTCGCCACACCACACAGAAGCTGGCAAAGCCCGCTGGAACGGCCAGCGCCATCGTGTATTTGCCAAGCACCCCGCATCCCAGCAGCACGCCACCGACCAGCCACATCCACCACGGCAGCGAAGTTGGTCCCGGTTCCGCCCCTTCTTCCTCCGCAACCGGAGTCAACCGACGATGAACCTCAACCAGCCACCAGACATACGCCGCCCAGAAGCAGAGCAGGGGGGTATCGGGGGTAATCAGCACCGCCCCCAATGTAAATAGCGGCGTCAGCACAATCCCCGGCAGCAGTGACTTGGGTTTCGATAGATGAGCGATCACCAGCAGCACGAAGGCTGTGGCCAGGCACGCAGGAACGCGAAATCCAAAGATGCTGTCGCCAAAGACGTCCGTCGACAGCCGAATCATGTAAGCCGTGAGCGGGGGGTGATCGTAATAGCTGAACTGCAACGGCCGAGCCCATGCCCAGTAGTAAACTTCGTCATCCGCGGCAGGTAAAACCGCCGCCATGACGAGGTAAAGCCCTAACAAACCAGCCAGCAGCCACAGGTTCTTGCGTTGCCCCACCATCATGTCTCGCTCGCTCCATCGAGCCGGCAAACGCCTCGCTCAGCGCCCACCGGGAATCCATTCCCAATCCGATCTCCCGTGGTGTATTCGATTTCCGGCTTGTAACGCAATCGCATTCGTGCAAACCGGTGAAAGTTAAAGAGGTTTTCACGCGAAGCCGCGAAGACGCCAAGGCCGTGTCTTCAATGACAAGACACGGCCACACCGAAGACAGTGAGTCCACAACACCCGGAACTGGATCTAGTTGAGTGCACGGAGACTGGATTCCCGCCTGCGCGGGAATGACGAAAGCAGAAGACTTTCCGCTCAATACTCGTTCGCTTCGCTGCCTTCTTCTTCGAACGACTGAAACTTCTTCTCGCTCACTTGGCGGATGCGGCGTTCGTTGACTTCTGCCTGCAGCTTAGTGATCGCGTCGGCGATTGGCATTGCTCCCAGGTCGCCGTCGATCCGGTCTCGCACGCTGACCGTACCGTTTTCCTGATCCTTGCCGCCCACGACCAGCATGTAGGGGATCAGTTCCACCTGAGCGTCACGCACCTTCGCGTTGATCTTGGTTCCACGTAGATCGGTGCCGACTCGGAAGCCCGCGGCGCGGAACTTGGCTTCGACTTGCTTGGCGTAGTCCTCGAACTTGTCGCTGATCGACATCACGCGGACTTGTTCGGGGGCCAGCCACAATGGAAAAGCTCCGGCGAAGTGTTCGATCAGCATGCCGGTGAAGCGTTCCATCGAACCGAACGGGGCTCGGTGAATCATCACGGGCTGATGAGTCTGATTGTCGGCACCGACGTATTCCAACTGGAATCGCTTCGGCAGGTTGAAGTCCAGTTGCACGGTTCCCAGTTGCCACTCCCGGCCGATGCAGTCGCGAACCATGAAGTCGGTCTTCGGTCCGTAGAAGGCCGCTTCTCCTTCACATTCGATGAACGGCATCTGCTTTTCCTGCAGCACCTGACGCAGCGCGTTCTGGGCATTCTCCCAGTCCTCGTCCGCACCGACATATTTGTCTTTGTTCTTCGAATCGCGACACGATAGCTGAACTCGGTAATCGTTCAGGCCGACGCTGCTGAGCACGAACTTCACCAGGTCCAAAGTATCCTTGAACTCCTGCACGACCTGCTCGGGAGTACAGAACAGGTGAGCGTCGTCCTGAGTCAACCCGCGGACGCGCAGCATGCCGTTCAGTTCGCCTGATTGCTCGTGACGATAGACGGTGCCGAATTCGGCGAGCCGCACCGGCAGATCGCGATAGCTGCGTGGTTGAGCCTTATAGATCTGAATGTGGTGCGGGCAGTTCATCGGCTTCAGCAGATAACGCTCCTGCGCCTTTTCCCAAGTTCGCAGATACGCACCCTTTTCTTCGTTCGTTCCCTTATGAGGAAAGTCCGACAGATCCGCCCCGGTCAGTTGGGCACTCGCCAGCAGATGAGCCTCTTCTTCCGCAGTCAGTTCGTTCGACTGCAACTTGCGGATCCAGAAGTCGACCAGTTGGCCACCCTCATGTCCGAACAGCGGCGCGAACTGCGAATCGCGGTAATAAGGGAAGTGACCGCTGGTTTCGTACAGCTCCACGCGACCGATGTGTGGCGAATAGACCGGTTGATAGCCGCGAGCAATCAGTTCCTTCTTGATGAAGTCTTCCAGGATCGAACGAATGGTCGCTCCCTTGGGCAACCACAGGCATAGGCCCTGGCCGACTTCCTGGCTGATGGTGAACAGCCCCAGCTGCTTGCCGAGAACGCGGTGGTCGCGACGTTTCGCCTCGTTCACCTGATCGAGGTAGTTGTCGAGATCCTTCTGCGAGAACCAGGCGGTTCCGTACAGCCGCTGCAACTGCTTGCCGCTGGCATCCCCCTTCCAGAACGCCCCCGCGATCGACAGCAGTTTGAAGGCTTTGACGCGTTTCGCATCGGGGACGTGCGGTCCACGACACAGGTCGACGAACTCGCCCTGCCGATAGAAGCTGACGGTTGGATGAGTCGCCAGGCCGGTGTTGATGTGTTCGACTTTCAGCTTCTGCGACATGCCGTCGACTAGCTTAATAGCTTCATCACGATCGCAAATGAATCGCTCGAACGGTTCGCCCGCGTCGACGATCTTCTGCATCTCGGCTTCGATCCGCGGGAAGTCGTCTTCGCTGATCTTATGGTTGCAGGCGATGTCGTAGTAGTAGCCGTGGCCCTTGGTCGGACCGAACGCCAGTTCGACACCCGGCCAGAGCCGCATGACGGCGCGAGCCATAATGTGAGCGCACGAGTGCCGCAGGATCGCGAGCGATGCCGTATCTTTCTCAGTCAGCAACTGCACGGGGATCGGTCGGACAGTGGTCACTTCCGCCAGCGGTCGCATGACGTCGACGGTGGTTCCGTCCACGATCGCCCCCACCGCCGCCGTAGCCAGGCGTGGGCTGATGGCTTGCGCGACGTCGAAAGCGGTCGCGTGATCGGGGTGCTCGACAACAGAACCGTCCGGCAGACGAATCGAGAGCATGACTCAGACTATCCTCAAACGAACCAAAGTGAAGGCACGCCACATACTTCGGGGCGAAGCCATCGGTTTATACGGACTGCCGGAACAAGCGTCAACCTGCCTGAAACGGCTGGCAAGATCCATGCGGCAATGCTGATTGACAAGTCCTTGGTCGGGGAAGTTCGCGATGCGTCCGTGCTTAGAGAAGTCGCGGCCACGGATTGACACTGATAAACACGGATTTTGAGGCGTGTTTTGGTGGCAGGAGGCGGTGGGAGGATTGAGTACGCAGTTCTGAGTACTCAGTTCGGAGTACAGTATCATAGGCTGTGCGACACAACCGCCGCTCCCGGCTGGTGACACAACCTCCCCTTCTACTGGGAGTGTTGGTCGCAGATTGGTTGTCGGTTGTCAAAGAACAATCCGACGCGGCTAACCGTGCCGTGGGATGCCTGGCGATTGGAGCCAAAGCGGTGTCGAGCCACCGCACTCCAAGGTCGCTGCTGATCGGCGTTCAATTGTGAAAGAGCTATCCCGCCACGATTCGTGTGGGCGGGCGAGGCTTCTGCCGAGCCGCGGTTGTCGATGGACTCGCAATCACATGCGCGGCTCGGCCAATATCACAAATCTGGGAAACTTCCTTCGAGATTTTTCGTTGTGATGAGAGCGGCGAATTTGAAACGCGGAGATGAGAAGGTCCCAGAGAAGAACGTTTTCACGTCGCACTTACCCAATCTCTTAGTTGGATTGGTGATGCGGCAGTCAGACGTGTTGGAATGGAGGCGCGTACTTCAATTCTCCGCTTACTCCCTGGAGCGCCCCTGGAACTAACTCTAGAGCCATCAGAGCTGGGCCGGAGTGGAATGAGCAGACCAGAGGTTCCGCCAAGTTCGAAGAAAAGCCAAAGCGGGGGTAGTATTCGGGATGACCGAGGACGACAACAATCTGGTGCCCTTGTTCCCTGCACAATCTCAACCCTTCTCTGACCAGTGCCGAGCCGATCCCCTGCCGCTGGTGGCCTGGGGTGACCGCGACCGGAGCCAAGGCGAGCGAGTTCACGATGCCATTCGACGCTTGGATGAGTAGATCGCTGAACATGATATGTCCGACGATCTGGCCGTTGTCGTCTGCGACCAGTGAAAGCCGAGCGTATCCGGCATCTCGTAGGTCATCGACGAGCCGCGCTTCGGCCTCATTAGCGAATGCCAGCAGGTTCACCTGCCGAACGGACTCGTGATCGGCAGGGGATTCCTGGCGGACTAGCATCAGTACGATCCTTGACAGGTGGCAGATGACATTCTGGTTCGACACGCGACCAGTGGACGAGGTTCGCCAAGCGACCAGGTATTGGCTACCAAACAACCAATCCCGGACAGTGCGGGGATTTAACCCATCGGAACGCCCTCTCTATTCCCGGCCATAAATCGACCAGTCTGAGTCTCGTTAACTCACACGACTCGGGTAACGCGAACGGATCGGCTCATCTTCGGCCACAAATTCAGGTTTCCTAAAGGTTGTATGGCAATCCATGCGATCCTCTGGTGGCATATGACTTGCTGCCTGAGTCCTAGATTGACTCTCTTTTATTTTGAGTTGAGTCGTGCCAAGTTCCAGGATTTAATCCCCCGATCCGCCACTTCAAATTGCTGTGACCTACCAAGTTGTCGTTCGATTCTGGAAAACGAACCCGTTCCGAGAAGAGATTACATGTCGACCGTTCCCACTTCGTCGGCCC
>CBIHQO010000539.1:0-5185 GCA_966211735.1 uncultured Schlesneria sp. | reverse complement strand
CAACTCCGGTGATCGTCAATGGTGAGCTGTCGCGATTGTCGATCACCAGGCGGTATCGGCTTTCGCGAGACTCGGGAAATTCGATTCGAAGTTGTTCGCGTTTCAACGTTTTGAAATCGAGTCGCGAGATTGTTGTCGAACTCACGTCTCGCCAGGATTTCTGCACGCCGTGTTGTTCGGGAACTTGCAGGACACAATTGCGGCTGAAATTCTTGGAGGATGTTTCGAGTTCAAACGATGTCAGTGGTTCGCGACGTGTTTCGATCTCGATGATTGTTTGCTGGGCCTTGGCGTCTTCGGAGGCTTTGAAACCGACGATGGGGTAGTTCTGCTTGTGATCGCTTTTGGCTCTCTCTTCGGTTGCATCCTGCCAGAACTGAATCTGGTCGATACGGAACGGGCGACGGTCGATGGCACTGCGTTCGGTCCGCTCCGTCTCGTCATTCCCGCGCAGGCGCCGGGTCAACTCGAGCAACTCCGACTGCTGCTCGGAGGTGACATCGTCGATCACGATACGAAAATACTTTCGAGTTGTCGAAGGGAACGTCACGCTGTCGTTGCGGACATCCATGAAGCGCGAATAATCGAAGATCACAGTGTCGGCAGATGCGGGCTCCCAGACCTGACCGTCTGAAGAGGTCAAGACACGAGCTCGCTGTTCAAAGTTGCGAAGCGGTGTGACCAGACTCAGGCCGTTCGGCGCGGGATCATGCTCGTCGAGTGTCAGTGTGATCTCAAGGCCGCCGCTTTCCAGGGGTTTCAACGTCGGCTTGGTGGCTGTCCATGTTCGACGACGAACCGTTTGCTTGCGGACTTCTTGCGACTTCTGCACGAGGAACGGGATTGTTATTCCGCGAGCATCGCGCAGTCGCAGGTCGCCGTAACCTGATTGCGACGACGAATAGACTTCGGCATCGAGTTTGACGGCGACCAGAGATTCGTCCCCTTTACTACTGAACGTGACTTCCTTCTTGAAGAGATTCGTTGGTCCTGCCGCGTGAGCCAGAGCCGCCACAGCGATCCACAAGCCCGCAATTCCTGGTGCGAATGATTTCATACTGACTCCTCCGACGCGGACTGTTGGGCAAATGAATCTCGGTATTTCAAGTAGATGAACGAGCCGACCAGCAGCAGCACACCCAACACCAGGAACGCCACGATTCGATAGAGTTGATCCAGTTCGCGCAGATCGACGAAGAAGACTTTCCAGGCCACGATGCCGAACAGCAGCAACCCAAGGTAGCGAAGCGAGCGGGCGTTCTTCCAGATCCCTCGCAGGATCAAGCCCAGGGCGAACAGAGACCAGAGGATCGAGACGCCCCCGGGCCGCAACTCTTTCACGTAGTGGAACAGGAACGAATTGACTTCGAGAGTTAAGTACACGAACAGCAGTCCGATGCTGGTGAACCCCAGCAGCACGCCCACATCGCGTGAACTTGTTCGTCCTCGAAGCAGCACGTACCCACCGGCGAAGAAGACGACCGCGGCACCGAAGTCCAGAAGTCGCAGCGAGGCATCGCGGAACGAATACAGACCTTCGTACAGTCCGTATTCCGTCAGGCCCCAGGCAGGGAGATCGAAGACGAACAGCTTGAACATCACGCAGCCGACAAACAGCACCAACAGGGCAAGAATCGCGGTGCTGGTCGTTCGCGTCGCCTGGTACAGCAGCACTCCGCACATCGACAGCCAGAGCAGCGTCAGGACCGGAAGTTGAAGCGGCTGATAGAAGTAGCCCAGCGTCCGATGCAATTCGAGATGCAGGTACAGGAACAGCATGCCGAACGCGACGCCGATAACCAGCCGTATCGCCCAGGCCTCGTTGATCAAGCCCGAGTTGTCGTTCTTCCGGTCCTATATTCGATCGCCGTTGTCATCCGAGTGCATCTACAGTCGTTTGGCACAGCCCTTCGAAGCGATCGGAATTCCATAGTTCACCTGTCGTTGAAATACATGATTCAGGTAGTCCATCATGGTCATTTCTGCTGCGGGTGGTGCGATCAGAAAGTGTCGTGTCAGATCGACGAATCCGAAGCGAATCAGCACGATTCCGTACAGCAGATAGCAGACGTGTCGCAGGAACTGGCTGCCGATCTTTTTGGCGACCCACAGCAGCACGAAGGCTTGGATGGCCCAACTGACCGTGATCCATTCGGACGACAGCAGTAGCGGCATCGTTACGGCCAGGAAGAAGGCAGACAGGCCGATGAAACTGACAATCAGTTCGCGATCGATCAGTCTGCAATACAGACAATAAAACACGTGTGCCGCGTAGAAGGCGGCCAGCGAGATTGTCACCACCGCGACCCAGCGTCGATCAAAGGCTTCTTCGACAAGTTCGAAGGCACTTCCATAGAACACGGCGGCATTGATCAGCAGCGCGAGCAGATCCAGCAGATTGGACTTGGTCTGATTGACGATCTTGAACAGAAACGCCATCGTCGAAAAGAGGATGAAGAAGCTGCACAGAAATGGCAACACTTCATAGAAGTGTGTCACGTCGTAAGCTTGCATCGATGCGAAGTACAACGCGTACGTGGCGAAGAAGCTGAGGTAGTTGACCAGTGGCCAGTTCTTCCAGTAACACAACCCAAGCACGCCAATCCCCAGAATCAGCATGTAGCCGTAAAGCTCGGGGAAATGGGTGCCAGCGCTGGGCAGCATGATCGGTGTCGCGTAGCCGCCGATGATGCCGAGGACTGCGACCAGGATCGAATTGAACCGGACGGCGATTCCGCCGGCGAGAACCGTCACCAATCCCATCAGTGCGAAGGCGGGGATCGGTTCAATCAGGTGATAGAAGTTCGCGGCCGCGTAGACGGCAAAGTACAAGATCGCCAGGCCACCGCCCAACAACCCCTGGCCGAAGACGTGGTACTTGCGTCCAAGCAAACGTGTCCCCGCCACCAGCATGCATAGGCCGGCGATCGCCGTCAGGGCGACGCGACCGACTTTGCTGATCAGATCATGTTCGATGGAGTACTTCAAAAAGAATCCGACCCCGACAACCAGAATCAGAATGCCGACTCGCAGCAGCCATTGGCTGGCGATGGCATACTCCATCGAGACGCCGGTCGGGATGTATTCCTCGCCAACGATGATCCAGTTCCAGATCTTCTGCAAAGTCTCTTTGGCAGCCGTTTCAAAATGGCTGGGAACGCGTGGTTCAGGAGGGGTGGGAGCGGGTCGGTTTTTCAGGCGTTCGCGGATGGGTGACCTTGGATCGGTCCGGGCAGGTTGCAACGAGCTTGGCTTGTGCGGAGCCGGAGTCACGACTGGCGGCGTTACGATTGTCGGCTCTTCGATGACATCGCCGACTTCCAGCGGTTCTTCGTCGGACGCTGGCTCGACCTCATCCACGGGTTTCGCGTCGGGCTCAGGCCTTACCTCGGGTGGAGGAGTCTGCACTTGCTGCAGAGCCTTCAGCTCTTGTCTGAGCGCGCGAAAATCCTGCTTCAATTGCTTGAAGTCCTGGGATTGATCGCCCTGCAGCCGAGCGACCATGGCAATCAAGACCACCAGCATCACAAATAGGATGACTATGCCCATGGGAATCTCATCTTGAGGAACCGCGGCAAGCCCGCGCTCGATTCTGCGGCGATTTTGTATTTGGGAGGCCGAGGCTCTTGTCGAGCCGCGCCTGTCGATGGACTCACAATAACGTGCGCGGCTTGGCAGGAGCCTCGCCCGCCTCGCCCTCCCAAGCACTGGCGGAAAACGAATACTGGTATCACGGAAATTCTTTGGGAGCGACCGATTTCATCGCAAATTGCTGGAAGCGACGGGGGTGGCGAACTTGGCATTCAGGGGTCTCCCGAATTCTCTACGCCCCATCCCCTTCCGAACAGAATCGGGCCTCTCGGTCGGATCCGGCACATCGGACGGCATTTTTTGCCGATTTTGGCAACTTTCTCTTTCCGTAATCTGATTATTCTGGTAGAGACACGGGTTCAGGTTGATGCCGAGTCGCGATGTTGCTGGAGCGGATCGCGCTATCGGACGGCAGAAACGTGAGATGATTGAGTCGGGATGCGTCGACTCAGCGGGTAAACCGGGGGCACGAGGGGAAGGGATTCCCAATGCTATTAAGCGGATTGTGGAAGCTGGCGGCGATGGCAAGCGTCATCGGCGTGGGTTTGGTGGCGGTCTATCAAGCTCAGCAGGGCATGGATAAGACCGCGGCCATCGCTCAGGACGACACGGGCAGCGACAACGCCCCCGATCCTTTTGCCGATACCCCAAGTCCCCCTGAATCTCCAGCGGAGGAGCCCCAAGGGCCGACACCACTGGCCGATGATCCCTTCGGGACGTTTACCGTCGCGAAGAAGTCGTCGTCGGCAGGTAAATCCGCGGCACAGCCCACGCTGTTGCCTGTCGAAGAATCGGAAAACGAATCTCCTTTTGAGGAGGCGAAACCCACGACTGTGCCGGTCAACGCGAAGGCTGCTCGCACAGGTCCTGGACTCAACTTCCGAGACGAGCCTGCTATCTCTGAAACCAAGACGGCCGATGCTTCGGAAGGTGAACCGCAGACCCCGACTCGATTACCCGATGATTTGGATGCTCTGGAAGCGGACGTTCTGACGTCGAAGCTGAAGGATACCCAGTCACAGGAGGTCGGTGGCGGCATCAAGCCATTCGTTCGACAAAGTCGTCCCGAGCCGGTCGCTCAAGAGATCGTGCCGGTGGCGGCGAGTGATTCGAGCGAAGAGAGCGATCCGTTCGCGGAGTCTGCTCCGCTGGCAGGCAGCGACAGTGCTCCGCAGCGACCGAAATCGGCTCCAGAAGCAGACCCGTTTGATGAACCTGCCGCGGAACCCGAACGACCGGTGTCTAAGACGCAGCCCGCCAAATCAGATCCATTTGGGTCGGACGCTGGGGTCACAGAGGTGCCGGAAGCAGATCCATTCGCCAATCAACCGAAGATGAAGGCCCCCGGCTTGGGAGCCCCCGCCCCCATCGAAGCGGACGATTTGAGCACCCCATTCGAGAACGAACCCAAAAAGGGAAATCCGACTCCGACCTTTACCGAGCCGGATGCGCTTCCCAAGAAGAAGCCTGCTCGACGCGATGATTCGCCGAAACTGCCAACATCAATTCCTGATCCGTTGGATGAACTCTCATTGCAACGAGATTTCCCCGAACTTCCTGAGCCCAAGCCCGCTCGACTGCCCGAACGGCAGCT
>CBIHQO010000538.1:0-5190 GCA_966211735.1 uncultured Schlesneria sp. | reverse complement strand
AGTCACTCATCAGAATTCGTCCGCAGGACTGATGAAAGTGGGACGCCTCCGAGTGCCCAACGGCACAGCGTCTCACGCGGAAAATAGTAGCCTTGGCCTCGCCGCACCTCAAGGATTGAATCTGTTTCGGCGAGATTTCATCAAAAACAGGTTCCTGGACGCTTTCGTCCTCTCTCAGCATCGAACCGACAGATCGGCAAACTTTGCCGGATTCTGGTCCGGCGGTCAGACCGCTGCCACAAGCACCAACGATCCAATCAGACTTTGCGACCTATCTGGCTGATCACCACCTTGCCCAGTGTTAAGGTCTACTGTTTGTAACGGGAATTCCTTCAGTTGCGAAGCATTCGCGGCCGAATCAGGAGAATGTGATGCTTCGTCTTTGCACGAATCGGGGAATCTTGCATGGAAGTCATTCGAGCGGGCGGCGCTAAAGGTTCCGGCATTTTCGACGCAAGTTGTGATCTGGTCACGACTTTGCTTCACGCGGCAAATTTCATCCGGCAGCGCCTGAATGAGTTCCTCGAACGTTTCGAGTTGACTGAAGGTCGTTACCTGACCTTGGAAGCGTTGTCGAGAGCCAGCGCCCGAGGTTTATCTCAGTCCGAGGTGGCTGAATACCTCGTCCAATCGGAATCGAATGTCAGTTCGCTGATTGATCGTCTTCAACGCGATGGGCTGGTCGACCGCAACTGGTCGGTGACTGACCGACGCAAACGCGTGCTGCTGCTGACAGAGGCTGGCCACCAGTTGATCGATCGCGTGAATCTTGCTCGTCCGCGTTGGGAAGAATCACTGCTGTCGAATGTCGGGCCACTTGAGCATGGCGCGCTTCTGGAGGGCCTCAGGCTCATTGGGAATCTACCTGGTGTCATGGCGTTGCCGCGGCCTTCCGCCAGTAGTGCGACCGAGCGAGTCGAGTGGCCGAGCAATCACAGTGTGAAACGGCGCGACCCGGACTCACCCCATTTTGCGCTGGAACAGATGCTTTCCACGCTGGGGTTGGCGGGCCGATTTGGCGAGGATGAACAATGATTCCAGCGAGATCCCATCGCTCGATTGTTCCGTTAGTTGGTAGCTTGCTGCTGATGCTGGCGACCGGGTGTTCGCGCAATTTCTGGCGGACGCAGGCGGATTTTGACGCCCTGAATCTGCTGGAGAATAAGCAGTTCGATCCCCGCTGGGATATTCCGCGGACCACGGTCGATGCCGATCCCCGCAGTCGGTTTTACGATCCGTACAATTTGGATTTCGAACCGCTACCTCCCGATGACCCCGCTGCCAATCAATACATGTCGGGGGTCTACGGCATGCGCGGTTACAAGAGCTGGCATAAATTCGGCGAATCGATGTCGGTTGAGAATCCGCAGTGGCTCGCCAACTTTGGGTTACAGCCAGATACGTTCCATGACGTCTTCCGCGCGACAGATGGCATCTCCGATGTCCCCGTTTCTTCGCTATCAACTCCGGAAATCGATGCCGAACGCCTGACGCCGACGATCGAAGATTTGACGTTGGAACAGGCGATTGAGCTCGCCAGCATCCACAGTCGTGACTATCAGACTCAGCTTGAAAATCTGTTTTTGTCGGCGCTGCAGTTATCGTTGGATCAGTTCCAATTCAACGTTCGATACCTGGCCTTCGGCGGCACCAAGCCGCAAGGTGAAGCCACTCTGACGACCATCCCCGGCGGTGAGACAAGTCTGTTGTACGGGACGCAAGGTGGCATCAGCCAACTCCTGCCCACGGGTGGTCAATGGGTCGTCGGTCTGGCGAACAATACGCTCTGGATCTTCTCCGGCGGTAATCACACCAGTTCGCAATCGTTACTCTCTTACTCACTCATTCAGCCGTTATTGCAAGGCGCTGGCCGCAAGGTGATTCTGGAAAACCTCACCTTCAGTGAACGTAACGTGCTGTACAACACTCGTATCCTGGCCCGCTATCGCAAGGTGTTCTTTGCAGATGCCGTGGTGAATACGGGCGGTGGATCGACAAGTACGCTGTCGGGGATTTCGGCTTCATCGGGGTCGTCTGTCCAGAATCCGACTGTGATCAGTACCAATGCCGGTGTCGCGATCGCTCCGGGTTCAACGGTTGGTTCCAGTTCGGCATCCCAGGGGAACGCTCAGGGATATTTCGGGCTGTTGTTCCAGTACCAGCAAGTTCTCAATCAACGTGACAACGTGGCATTGTTGAGAGGACAGACGGAACGTTTTCGCGAACTTGTCTCGCAGACGCCGTTCCGTCGTTTGCCTGCAGGATCATTGCCCGATGGTCTTGTCATTCCTCCGGAACTCGCTGCGAAAGTCGAATATTCGGCACCGACTCGTCGCATTCGTTGGAAGGCGTCGGAACTGATGACTGTTGAAGATCGCGATGCTCTATTGGCGCTCAGCGATGACGAGCAGTATCTGGCGGCGATTCGAGGTTTGTACAACCAACTGCGTATCGGTGTCACAACGGTGGACACGCTGACTGTCGCCACCGCCTTGACTTCGGCCGAAATCCGAGAGCGCGCGCTGACCCTGTTGTACTATGAGGAAATCGATCAGTACAAGTTTTTCCTCGGTCTTCCGATCGACATGCAGATCTCGATCGACCGATCCATCCTGAAGCCATTCGAGCTGACCGATCCTCGGCTGCTCAAAACCGAGGGGGATGTTATCGGCTTAGTCAGTCGGACATCTGGTCTGAATGGGGATGATCCCGATGCCGCAGCACTGCGTCTGCTGAGTCGCGATTTTCAACAACTTGTTGCCAAAGTTGGAGCCTTGATCGATGTGCTGCAAGACGATTTTGGGCGTGTGGAAGCCCATATGCCGCGACGACTCTCGACTTTGATCAATGATGAATCACGAGAAATCGTGACGCGAACCTATGAACGCGATTCCATCATTTTTTCAAACGTCCGGGCAAGCTTTCTGGAAACGAAAAAGCTGGTTGATGATCTCGTCGGTCAATTGTCAGCAGAGGAGCTCCCCAAGAAAGTTCGAGTTGAATCGCTGGCAGCCATCAAAGATGCCCGCGAGGATCTGCTGATGTCCATACAAAACATGCGCGTGCTTCAACTGGGGTTGCGGGCGGAATTGATTGACGTGGAAGATGTTAACCTGGATGTCGACGATGCCGTCGCCATTGCCTTGGAAAACCGTCTGGATCTGATGAATGCTCGCGGTCGGGTCATGGACGCCCGGCGAAACATGGAAATTGCCGCGAATCGTCTGGAAGCGGTCGTCAACGTGGTTGCCCAGGGAAATATCAATACCCCTCCGACTGGCAACCACCCGCTCGACTTCCGTGGACTGAACAGCAGCTACCAGTTTGGACTTCAGATGACGGCCCCGCTGGATCAGATGCAGGTTCGCAATCTGTATCGTGGGGCGCTGGTCACCTACCAGCAGGCACGCCGCTCGTACATGTTGCTGGAAGATCAGGTGAAATATGATGTTAGGACAAGTTGGCGGCAACTTCAGGTCAATCGCCAGAATCTTGAGACAAGTCGGAAAAACCTGCGTCAAGCAGCGCTTCAGTTCGACATTAATGTTGCGAACAACCTGAATCCGAGAGCATCTAATACGGGTGCGGCCGTGGGCGGAGGCACCCAAGGGGGCACAAATCTCGGGAGTTCCAGCGGCCTGAACATTAATAATGCATTAGGAGCCTTGGTCACCGCCCAGAACGCTTTGATACAATACTGGACCTCGTACGAGCGAAATCGGATTAACATTTACCGAGATATGGATATCATGCAGATCGATGAGCGCGGGCTCTGGATCGATCCCGTGTATCAGCGCCTCGGAAATCGCGGCACTTTCTCCACAGATGAGCCTGCCAATGTCATTGCTCCAGAAGCCTCCAGCGTCCGATTCATCCAACCCGTCGAGTCCGAAGACACCGCTGTCGTCCGACTCGTCCAGGGGGCGGAATCTGGGCGAACAAAAGTCGCCGTGGAAAAAACGAGCGATCCTGCTGGTGCTGGCGTTCATAGTCATCGGTGGTGGCGCCGTCGGGTGGCCGGGAATCCGCAACCGACTGTTTCCCGAGAGGAATGAGACGGAAGGTTTGATTACGGATGCCGCCAAGAAAGGCCCGTTTGAAATTACCGTGACCGAGCGCGGCACGCTGGACAGCATGAAGAATGCTGTCCTATCGAGCAAAGTCGAAGGAACCACGACCATCATCTCGATCGTTCCCGAAGGGACGACAGTGAATGCGGGCGATCTGGTTTGCGAACTGGATTCCTCGACGTTGACAGACAAAGAGACCGCGCAGGAAATCCTCGTCGTGAAGGCCCGAGCGATGCTCGAACAGGCCACGGAGGATCTGGCGATCCAAAAGACGCAGAATGACAGTGATTCTGCGGCCTCCCAGTTGAAATACGATCTTGCCAAACTCGATCTGGAAAAGTTCTTGAACGGCGATCTCGTTCAGCAAATCGAAGACTTGCAGGCAGCTGTCAAACTCGCCGACGAAACGCTGTCGCGAACTCAGGAGAGCTGCAAGTACATTCGCGAAATGACCCAGAAGGGCTACAAGAATCAAAACGATCTTGAATCCGAGGAGCTTGTCCTGCAGCGAAACGAGCTCGACAAGAAATCGGCCGAAACGAAGTTGAGGGCATTCAAGGACTTCACTCAGAAGCGAACGCTGAAAGAACTGGAAGCCAACTCACAGGAATTCGCCCGCGAGATCGAGCGAACCGACCGCAAAGGAAAAGCAGCACTCGCTCAGAAAGATGCCGAAGTCGAATCTTGCCGCCTGACCTTGGAAGTGGAAGCGAAGAAGCTGGAACGTCTGAAAGATCAGATTGCGGCTTGCAAAATCAGGGCCACGCAGGATGGGCAAGTTGTCTATGCGAACGTTAAGGATGGTCGTTCCTCTGACCAAATCGTGATCATGGAAGGTGCCAGCGTCCGCGAACGGCAGGCGATCATCAATCTGCCTGACTTAGACAACATGAAGGTCAACGCTCGTATTCATGAGTCTCGCATTTCGCAAGTGCAGGCGAACCAGAAGGTGACCGTGAAAGTGGACGCGTACCCTGGTGAGGTTTTCAACGGGATCGTCGATGCGGTCGCGTGTGGTGGACCTTGGGCGGGGGGGGTGGGTGGCGCCATAAAAGTAAAAACGCGGACGCGGGCGCGTGCGGGTTTGCTGGATCAAGCTGCGATCAGTGTGCCGACGCTG
>CBIHQO010000537.1:0-5206 GCA_966211735.1 uncultured Schlesneria sp. | reverse complement strand
GGTGTTCCGAATTGTTGCCGGAGGAATGTTCGGGCCGAATCAATCAGTCATCCTCAGATGCCTGGATGTCCCTGAAAAGCAGAAACGACTGGAAGCTTTGCGTTGGGAGCTTTTTGATGCGGCGTTTCCATTGCTGGTGGAATACAAAGCGACCTCTGACGCGGATGACGCGTTTCGTGACGCAGACTGGATCTTCCTCCTGGCAAGCCAAACGGATCACACCCCCGCCGACCATACTATTTCCTTGGCGACGAATGGGCGGATCTACCAATTGCATGGACAGGCTATCAATCGCACGGCCCCGCTGGCTCGCGTCCTGGTCATCGCAACTCCGTCGCATACCAATTGCCTGATCGCAATGACCAATGCCCCCAATCTCCCCCCCGACCGCTGGTTTGCCCTCAATCGTCTCTATCGAATGCGCGCCACAGCCATCATCGCTCAAAAGCTGGGTGTCCCAGTCTCACATGTGAATCGAGTCAATGTCTGGGGAAATCCAGGACCGCACTTGTATGTCGACTATCACAATTGTTTTGTCGGCGACTCTCCGGCATGGCAGAAGCGGCAAGATCAAGAGTGGGAATACGGAGTGTTGCAGCACACGGTCGGTTCGCAAGCCAACCAGCACTATCTGCTGAGCGGAGTGACTCCGGCTGCAACCGCCGCGCAGGCGATCCTCGGCACAGTTCGTTCTCTGATGACCCCGACTCCGTACCAACGCCGATTTGGCGCCGGTGTCGTTTCTGACGGTAGCTATGGTGTCCCTGCCGGTCTCATCTTTGGATTCCCGCTTCGGACTGAAAACGGCAGCACATGGAACATCGTCCAAGACATCTACCATGACGAATTTGCCATGAGCAGACTTCGCAATAGCGTCGAAGAACTGCAATACGAGGCCGCGCTGGCAGCTCCCTATTTCGGTGACACACCAAGGGTAGCATTTGACGGTGGCGCATGAGTCACCGACATCACAATGCAGGCTGGACTGAATTCTGCACGAGGATACTCTGATGGAGCTTGGCTCAATGTCGATTTCAGAAAGGGACTGCTGAGCGGCCTGTTAAAACTATCGTCGAAGTGTGGCTGAGGTACTCTCGAAAAGCGGGGCGTTTAAGACGATCTGACTGACACTGCGATTTCATCACTGACTCGACTCGAAAGGACAGACTCCTACCGGCCGGTCCGGAGAATTAGGGATCCTGTCTGTCAAAACAATGATCAGTGGCCAGACGGTTGGTTCAACTCGAGCCAGCCATTATCTTTGTCCGCGCCTTCGCCACGATCGCTACGACCGGCACTTCCAGTACAAATGCTCCTAACGTAACCGCGAGATACGACTAAATTAGTGCGCTTTTGTGGGAAGAGGGACGAAGAAAAGGGGAGGAATGTCCAACAGTCGACAGTCCTCGTTAGCAACGTACTTGGTATCCAAGGATGGTCCAAATGTACGACTTGGTCGATCTTAATGGGAAGGCAAGGATGCATTCGTTGTTACGACATCGGGTCCTTTCACCGATCGCCGTTAGCCTGGCGTTGATTGCCTGGCAATTGCCAGCGCTCAGCGGTGATGCGAGACCTCTCCCTGGAATGAGTGGAGGTACCGCTGCAGGCTTTCGGACGATCCGGCTTCCCACTGAGAAACTGCTGCCGGATAATGCCCCCAACGAGTTTGAGGTCTCGCTCGAAGAGGCCTCTCCGATTGATTTGGCGACGTCGTTGGCTTTAGCTGGTGCCGAGAATCCGGAGATCATGATTGCCTTGCAGCGGACGGTCGCCGCGACAGCTCGCCAGCAATACGCTGCCGCCCAAGCGCTGCCGAACATCAATTTGGGCACGAATTTCGATTTCCACCATGGTGCCTTGCAGCAGGCAAACGGCAATATCCTTCAGGTGAACCGTGACGCGATGTACATCGGTGCCGGTGCGCAAGCGGTCGCGGCTGGTTCAGTCAGCATCCCCGGTGTTCAGTACAACCTGAACGTCGGGGAAAGCCTGTTCCGCTATTACGAGATGCGCCAGCGTCGCGATGCGGCGGCTCACCGAATCAATGCAGTACGTAACCAGATCCTGATGAACGTGTCCGTTGCGTACGTCGATCTAGTCGGAGCTCAGGCCCAGCGCAGCCTGGCAGTCCAATCCAGGAAAGAGGCGCATGAGTTCGCACTAATCACCGCCGCTTACGCCAAGACCGGACAGGGATTACCAGCTGACGCCGAGCGAGCCGCGACAGAACTCGAATTGCGAGAGGCAGACTTGGTACGGGCCGAGGCCGAAGTCGCCGTTGCCTCCGCCCATCTGGCTGAGCTTTTGAACTTGAATCACTCGTATCGCATGTATGCTACGGACAACTATCTGGTTCCACATCCGGCGGTTCCAGAACTGATCCCAAGAACGGAACTGCTGGCGATCGCCTTGATTCAGCGTCCCGAACTCCATGAGCATCAGGCTCTGGTTCATGCCGCCTTGATGGGACTGCAGAGCGCCAAGATGTTGCCGTTTTCACCTCAGATCATGTTTGGATTCAGCAGTGGGATGTTTGGCGGGGGAAGCAACTTGGTTGCCGGTCCGACATCGGTTTCAGGGGCGGCTCCCAATCAGGCTCGATTTAGCACACTCGATGGCCGCTCAGATTTAGATGCCGTGGCCTATTGGTCGCTGCGTAATCTGGGGGTCGGCAACAAAGCTCTGATCAGCGGCGCGCAAGCTCGCTGGCAACAGGCCGATCTCGATATGTTGAATACTCTCAATCGCATTCGCCAGGAAGTTGTCGACGCTCAGATTCGCACGCACACCTACTACTCTCAGCTTCATTTACGTGAACGCGCAGTCCGCGCCGGCCTGGAAGCTCACCGAGAGGATTTGATTCGGATTCGATCGAACGAAGGTCGCCCTATCGAGACTCTCGACAGCTTGCGGCTACTTAAACAAGCCCGCCAGGACTATGTCGAAACGATTGTGCGATACAACAAAGCCCATTTCGAACTTTATACTGCGCTGGGCAATCCGCCTGCCGACATGATCGTGCGGCCTGTCAACACGAAAGCGGCACCCATGGTCGCACCTTAGTTGTGATACTTGTCGGCAACGGGATTGAAGACCCACCAACTGCACGAGATCGGTCAAGGAGGACCAGAATCATGCACTGGCCAAATCGTGATACACGACAAAGCCCCTTTGGAAATCTCCGCCACTTCTTATGGCGGTGTGCGCCAGCGGCGTTACTTTCGACTGGTTTCGGAAGTCTTGTTTCTGGACAAGACGTGGCAATACCGCGACCGGTGCCCGTGCGCAGCCAGCAACCAGAACCTGGTATTCCACCGTCCCCAAATGAAACGACCGACGATCCCGCCTTGGTAGGATTGCAACTCGCAGCACCGTCATCCCTGGAACATGTGCGGATGATGCGGCGCGTCCATGTGACTCCGATCGATCTGGCAACGGCACTCAGTCTGGCGGGCGTTCAAAACCCCGAACTTCTGATTGCACAAACGCGAGTCTCCGAAGCTGTTGCCATTCGGCAACTGGCAGCCGCCCAGTTCCTGCCCACGATCAACCTGGGAACGAGCTTCGACAACCATGTCGGTGTGCTCCAGCAATCCAGCGGCAACATTCTGAGCGTGCAGCGGCGGTCGCTATACTTCGGCGCAGGGGCTAATGCGATCGCGGCCGGGACCGTGAACATTCCTGGGGTGGTGTGGAACTTCAATGCTTCGGAAGCGATTTACAACACGTTGATCACGAAGCAGATTGTGTCCCAGCGCCAATATGACAGCGAGGCGGCGCGGAACGAGATCCTTCGCCAGGTCGTCCATTCCTATCTCGATCTACTTGAAGCGAACGGCGAACGAACGGTTCGACTGAATATGCGCGAGTCTTCCGCGGAAGTCGCTCGCGTAACAGCCGCGTTTGCCAAAACAGGGCAGGGCCGATTTGCGGACGCCGAGCGTGCCGCCACGAAGCTTTATGACCGCGACGCCGAGTTGCTATCGGCCGACGCCAGTGCCGACCAAGCGTCCGCGATGTTGGCTCGATTGGTCGGACTGGATCAATCAGTGCGGTATCACCCGATCGACAACTTCGTCGTTCCCCATTCGATCGTACCGAACGAGTTAACACTCCCTGAATCTCTTGCTGTCGCATTGCTGCAACGTCCCGAGCTGAAGGCTCAGCAGAACTCGATCCGTCGCAGTCTGCTGGAACTCAATAGCGCCAAACTGCTGCCGTTCTCGCCCAATGTTTTCCTGGGTTTTAGCGCGGGCGGGTTTGGTGGCGGAAGCAACCTGGTCGCCCAACCGATAGGGACGACTCCGTTCGCCCGTAACGAACCCCAATTCGGAAATTTTGCAGATCGCACAGATCTAGACGTAATGGCTTACTGGTCTCTGCAAAACCTGGGAGTGGGCAATAAGTCGCTGATCCAGATCGCTCGAAGTCACCTGCGCTCGGCGCACTGGGAAGAGATTGCCGTGCTGGAACAAGTGCGTAAAGAAGTGTCGCTAGCGCACCGTCGCAGCGTCATTCGCTACGCACAACTGGAAGTCGGTGAACTGGCGATGAGTGCTGCGAAGGAGGCCTTCCAGGAAGATCTCATCCGTACAAAAGCCAATGAGGGCTTGCCGATTGAGGTACTCAACAGCCTTGAACTGCTGGAGCGAGCAAGCCTGGCTTACTTGCGTGCGGTCATGGCGTTTAATCGGGCTCAGTTTGATCTGTACGTGGCACTCGGTCAGCCTCCGGCCGACATGCTTGCTCGGCCGGCTGATGGCCTGATTGAAGTTGCTCCCGCGAATCTGGACGAAGAGAACATCCAGAAGGACGCGGACAATCCCTGACGGCGACCTGGCCCTCGGAGTACTCACCTCTACGCCTGTTTTTGAATGGATTCGAGAATGGAAACCCGACCGCTGGCTGATCCCTATCAGTCCCGAGACCGCGCATGCCATTTGCGGTTGGCCGTGTCGATGGTCGTATTGATCGTTATTCACAACGGCTTCGCGACGGGCGTTATTAGAGCGGATGACGGTGACCTTCCTGCTCCGATCTCGTTTCCGCAACAATCGGGTGTCGTCAAGGCGTCTATGATGATGCAACCGATTCTCACGGACGTTCCGCCATCTCCCCAGATTCAGGAGGAATCGGAGGGAGACGAGAAGGTCGATTGGGAATCGCAAGAGCCGCAGCGACACATGATTGATTTGACAACCGC
>CBIHQO010000536.1:0-5211 GCA_966211735.1 uncultured Schlesneria sp. | reverse complement strand
CCACTCCGTACAGCAATGTGATCACGATCACCACGGCCACCAGGCCAGCAGAAGGCGTTACGAATCCCAGTGGCTCCTGCAGACGCGTGAACGGAAGACACAGGACAATGCCCGCAATCACGATTTCGGCCAGCAGGAACAGCTTGCCGGGCCGACTCATAAAGAACGGGCGTTGCGTCCGGATGACCAACAGGATCATCAGTCCGGTCAGCGTCGATTCCATGAACCAACCCGTCTGGAAGAGGTGTTCACTTTCACCAAACAGCCACAGGATAGAGCCGAATGTCAGGAAGTCGAACATCGAACTGGCGAAGCCAAACGACATCATAAATCGCAAGATGAACGCAATATCCCAGCGCCGCGGCCGTTCCACCTGCTCCGGATCCACACTGTCAGTAGCGAGGGCCATGGCAGGGAAGTCGGCCAGCAGATTGACCAGCAGAATCTGAGCAGGCGAAAGCGGATCGAATGGCAAGAACAACGAAGCGACGGCCAGGCTGAACATGTAGCCGAAATTTCCGGCAATCGCGAAGAAGACATATTTGAGAGTATTCGAGAACGTGCGGCGACCCTCGTAGACACCCTTTACGAGGACTCGCAGATCCTGCTCCAGCAGCACGATCTGGGCCGCCTCGCGCGCGACATCGACTGCCGACGCGACCGAGATTCCCACATCGGCCGCATGCAACGCGGAGGCATCGTTGATGCCGTCACCCAGGTAGCCGACCACTGCTCCCGACTGCTGCAGTGCTCGAATGATCTGCTCTTTCTGATTCGGCTCCACTTCCGCAAAGACGTTGGCTTTGCGAGCTCGCTCGCGCACCGCTTCTTCCGTCAGGTTGCGAAGATCGGTCCCCGTGACAATGACAGGTGACTCAATGCCGACACGCTGGCTGATGGTCGCGGCGACGGCGCGGTTGTCACCCGTAATAATCTTCAGGTCGATGCCCAGTTTTTTCAGTTCTTGAATCGTCTCGCTGGCGTCTGCCTTCGGCGGATCGCTGAAGACCAGGAACCCGACAAACGTCATGTCGTGCTCATCGGCCTTCGTGATGTGATCCCCATCCACGCGGCGAACAGCAAGCCCCAGCACTCGCAGTCCGTCACCGCTCATCGCGTTAAATTGCGAATCGATCGATGCTCGGATCGAGTTCACATCGACTAACTCACCAGACGAAGTTTCCGCCTTCGAACAAACGTCCAGAATATGCGCCAACGCCCCCTTGGTCACCAATAACTTCTGGCCACCTTCCAGGACACGAACACTCAATCGTTTGCGGATAAAGTCGTAGGGAATCTCGTCGATTTTTTGAATACCGCTCGTTTCAAATTTGCGGTGGTCGGTAATCGCCCGATCGATCGGATTCGTAAAGCCCGTCTGAAAATGCGCATTCAAATAAGCCAGTCGGGCCACCCGGTCGCTCGATTGGCCCAATGGATCTTGCGCATCCTGCAGTTGGATGATTCCCTCAGTCAGAGTGCCCGTCTTGTCTGAGCAGAGCACCGTCATGCTCCCCAGGTTCTCAATCGATAGCAGTTGCTTCACGATGACCTTGTGTTTGGCCATCGCCTTCGCACCCGCCGCCAGCACCACGCTGGTCACAGCCGGCAGCAATTGAGGCGTCATGCCGACAGCCAACGACAATGCCAGCAGCAGTGAACCCGCGACCGGTTCGCCTTTGAACCCGACCTTCACCGCGAACACGACCACGACGATGACCAGCACGACCTTGATCAGCAGTTGTCCGAATTGACGCAGGCCCAGTTCAAATCCCGTGACCGGTGGCTTGTGTTCCAGTCGTTCCGAAATCTTGCCGAATTCGGTATCGCGCCCCGTCCCCACGACGACAGCGGTTGCCATCCCGCTGATGACGTGCGTCCCCAGGTACAATGAATTGGTGCGCTGACCCAGCGAAGTGTGCTCGGCCACTTCACCGGGAACCTTCTCCATCGGAAAGCTTTCACCGGTCAGCGCTGCTTCATTCAGAAACAGATCGCGCCCTGCGATCAGTCGGCAATCGCCAGGGATCATGTGGCCGGCGCTCAGTCGCAACACGTCACCGGGAACAATCTGTTCGAGCGGAACTTCGCAATCGCGACCATCGCGGATCACGGTCGCCTTCGTTTCGATCATCCCCATCAGTTTCGCGACGGCATCCGCCGCACTCAGTTCCTGCCAGAACCCCAGCAGTCCACTGGCCAGCAGGATGAAGATGATGATCCACGCATTCGTCTGTTCGCCCGGCATCGAGAATGACAGCGTGGCGGAACCGAGCAGCAGCAGGATGATCGGATTCTTGAATTGATCAAGCAGCAAGCTCCAGGCGGAGTGTTTACGCGCTTTCAACTGCCGAGTATGAGCCAATCGGTCTGCCGCATCCGCCTGGGTCAGCCCCCGGTCAGATGATTTCAATCGATCCAGCAACTGCGAAAGCGGCACGGACCAGAACGCCACGTCATTGTGCGTCTCGGACATCATCACTCCTCGTTACCCATCGATACGACCTCGGCGAACGTATCGGCGGATGGTAACGATAGAGCCCCATTTTGCAATTCGCACGGTGGCGATTGCAGCAGCTTCTGCGGAAATGGTCGGGCAAAATGAATCGCGCCACGTCAGATCTGGGAACATCCGTAGACCCCGACAGGCTGTCTCCAGATTGCGTTCGCGATACTCAATGACCGTGCGCGATTTTCCTTTTGGGAGGGCGCGGCTCCTGCCGAGCTGCGGTTGTTATTGTGATTCCATCGACAGGCGCGGCTCGGCAGGAGCAGCGCCCTCCCAATCACACGCTCTGTTTCGCGAGCAGAATCGCGCACGGCCATTTATTCCTGCTTCGACGGCCAGTTCAGCGCGACCGCGGCAACCATCGAGAAAAATAGCCCTGCCAGATTGATGTACTTCGAGGCCTGGTGAAGGTGAGCAAACTCGATCGTCTTCGCCTGTCCCGGCGGACGCACCATCGCAGCGAGCGGCGAATACACCCAGTGATAATCAACAAACATTAATGCGAGCACCGCCAGCAGGCTGAGAATCGCGAATGCTCGTCGCCGCGTCGGCAATTCCGGGTGAAACTCGGCCAAACACGCTCCCAGCCACGCCAATCCGACCAGAATCGCCCCCGCTCGATAGAACGGCGGAAAGCGAATCGTCACCAAAGTATCCTTGATTGTCGAGTCAAAGCCACCGCGAGTCACCTCCAGAATCCCGACAATCACGAACAAAGTCGCCGCACCAATCCAGGCGGATGAACAAAATCGAGCAAGAAACAGGGCCGCGCGAACCATGAGATTCCTTCTGGCGTGGTCGTTCAACAGTTGAGTAAGTTCAAGGCGGACTCCACAATACAAACGGAACGGTATTCCCGACAGCATTGAGGTGGTCGCATGGCAATCGCGGCAGTCACGGACGAACTCGCCACCACGGGTGCAGATCGGGTCGATGATGCAGACGTTGCCATCGCCAAAGCGGAGGCGGATCGGTGGCGTCGCCGATACCTGCTGGCGGTCGCCACAATTGTCATGATGGGAATCGGTTACGTGTTAAGCCCTGCAGTCGTGCGTGCACTGTATAAGCGTGGTGCGATACCCCCACACTTTGTCTACGTGGTAGAAGTCCTGATGTATCCGCTGGATCTGGCGTACAACAATTCGGATCTCGTCCAGTCGTTCTACGCAGGTTATTTTCAGTTGATCGGAGTCGATGAGTGATTCGGTCTTTCCGTTTGTGTGTTTTAGTCTCCCTTTCCGCCGTGATACCGATCGCGAACGTGCGGGGTGACGAGGCCCCGCCATTGCCGACAGTCAAAAGTCCACTGTCGACCGATCAGGCCCTGTCGACCTTCGTGCTGGCCTCACCAGATCTGAAGTTGGAACTGGTGGCCGCCGAACCCGAAGTTGTCAGCCCCGTCGCCATTGCGTTTGGCAGCGACGCCTCGATGTGGGTCGTCGAAATGCGGGATTATCCCTACGGCCCCAAGCCGGGCTCCAATGACAAGCCGCTCTCGCGAATCAAGCATCTGTTCGACAAAAATCAGGATGGGCGATTCGAAACCGCCTCAGTCTTCGTCGACGGGCTGCTCTTTCCCACCGGGGTGCTGCCCTGGAAAGACGGAATCATCGTCACGCTGGCGGGTGAAATCGCCTTCTTCGCTGATCGAGATGGCGATGGCCGCGCTGAAATCAAAGAAACCTGGTTTACCGGCTTCGTACAAGAAAACTCGCAACTGCGAGCCAATCATCCGACTTTGGGCCCCGATGGCTGGGTCTATGTCGCCAACGGTCTGCGAGGCGGCACCATCGTTGCCGCCAAGCCGGAATGGAAAACGAAGGGACAGCCTGTCGCCCTCGCCGGATTCGACTTTCGCTTCAATCCCAACACAGGCGAATCGGCCGCGGTCTCTGGAAATGGCCAATACGGACTGTGCTTCGACGACTACGGCAATCGCTTCGTATGCTCGAACCGGAATCCAGTACAGCATGTCGTTCTCGAAGACCAGTACATCCGGCGAAACCCGTTCCTCGCGGTGAAGAAGGCCGTGCACGACGTCGCTCCGTATGCCGAATTTTCCAAACTTCATCCCATCAGCAAGGCATGGACGACCAGCACGCTGCACGCGAATCAGTTCACCGCCGCCTGTGGAGTGCAAATCTATCGCGGAGATGCGTTGCCTCCTGAATTTGTGGGGAATGCGTTTACCTGTGATCCCACTGGTAACCTGGTCCATCGCGAAGTGCTCACGCCGACGGGGGCCACGTTCACCGGCAGCGCGGCCGACGGCGACCAGGAATTCCTCGCCAGCCCCGATACCTGGTTTCGGCCTGTCGATCTCGTCAACGGCCCTGATGGAGCCCTCTACGTCGTCGACATGTATCGCGCGGTGATCGAGCATCCCGATTGGATGCCCGCCGAAATGAAGACTCGCAAGGATCTGCTCGACGGCAGCGATCGCGGTCGCATCTGGCGAGTCATGTCGATCGAGCCGAGCGTCAACCAGGAGCGGCCGGATGAGCCGATCGCCAAGCTCTCCACCAAAGATGTCATCGAACTGCTGGAACATCGCAACGGCTGGCATCGTGATACCGCCATGCGAATCCTGCTGGAGCGAAACCCGACCGAAGTCCTGGACGCTCTCAAGGTTAACTGGAAGCAGAACAGACTGACGCGCAGTCGCCTGCGTGTGCTATGGATGCTGAAAATCCTCGACCCCC
>CBIHQO010000535.1:0-5214 GCA_966211735.1 uncultured Schlesneria sp. | reverse complement strand
GGCGAGCAACGGGATGTCGCTCATGCGTTCACGCAGCGGCGGTTGCGTCAGTGTGACGACGTTGATGCGGTAGTACAGGTCCTGTCGGAACTCGCCCTTGCGGACCGCTTCTTCCAAGTCCAAGTTCGTTGCCAGAATCATGCGAACATCGACTTTGTGAGTTTTGTTACCACCGACCGGTTCAAACTCGCGGTCCTGGAGGACTCGCAACAATTTCACTTGCAGATTGGCCGAGGACGTGCCGATTTCGTCGAGGAAGATCGTGCCGCCACTGGCTTGCAGGAACTTGCCCATCTTGTCGTGCGTGGCTCCTGTGAACGAACCAGCCACATGGCCGAACAGTTCACTTTCCAACAGCGAGTCAGGCAGGGCTCCGCAGGCGACTTCCACGAACGGCTTGTCGCGGCGATTGCTCATCTGATGGATGGCTCGAGCCGTCATCGTCTTGCCGGTCCCGGATTCACCGAGAACCAACACAGTTGTTCGAGTGTCTGCGACACTTTCGATCAGATCGAACATCTTCAGCATGCGGTAGTCGTGACCGACGATGTTGCCGAGTCCGAATCGCTGATGAAGTTGTTCGCGAAGGTTCTTATTTTCAGAGACGATCTGCCGTTGCCCCAGGGCGCGGCGAATCGAAAAATTCAGCTCATCGTCAATGATTGGCTTGGTCAGGTAATCGAAGGCTCCAAGGCGGATCGCTTCGACGGCACTGTCGATGGTGCCAAATCCCGTGAGCAGGATGACCTGGGTATCGGGGACCGCTTGCGTGGCCCATTCGAGCAGTTCGAATCCGTCCTTGTCGGGCAGATTGACGTCGCAGATGACGGCGTCAAACGGATATTCTTTCATCCGGGCGATCGCTTCGTCGCACGTCGACGCCGTCTCTGTCCGATGGCCCAGACTACGCAGGTAGTCGGCCATGGCTTCCAGGAGTGGGCGATCATCATCAACGACGAGCAGTGAGCCTTGGTTTGAGGCTTGAGGCATGGCATGTGGCTTTGTGTTAGAACAGTCTTCTGACCAGCTTGTGGACGAAACCTGAGCGGAGTCACCGAACGGACTTCCGTTCGTCAACGTAAACAAATCAGTGGAACCAGATTCTTGGGGAAATCGGCTCAGCGTCTTGCTGGGAGACTTCAATCATCGAGGGTCTGTGAAACATAGGTCATGGTGGCGAGTCGTCAACATGAGGCGAAAAAGATTGTTGCGAACGGTCAACAATTCTGGCTTTTGGCCGGTCGAGCGAGGTGACAGGGCATCATGACGATGTTCGAACACGACAATCCGGTGCATACGGCAAGCTGGCTGCAAGTACTGGCCAGATATGCACCAAGGATCAGGCCGACGGATATTGAGTCCCTGAGGAATCAAGGCGGATTCAGCGGTGCCGCGATTTGGCGCGTAAAAACGGAACAGGGAGATTTTGCCCTCAGGCGCTGGCCGATCGCCAGCTTGCCGCGCGAGCGTATCCTGGGTCTGCACCGACTATTGGAGCACCTTGATCGGGATCAACTCGATTTCGTCGCCCCTCCGATCATCGCGGACGACGGCAGCACTCTGATCAAAGATGGGGGATACGATTGGCAGTTGGAACCATGGAAGCCCGGAACGGCAGACTTTCACCGCGATCCAAGTACCTCACGGTTGAATTCGATCATGCGTGCCTTGGCGCGATGGCATCTCAGTGCAGAACGACATCTCCCCGCGCCGTCCGCGGCGCAGTGGTTTCAAAGATCGGCAGCAGCAGCATCGCCGGCCCTTGCTGAGCGACTCGGGGTTGTGCATCAAATCCAAGGATCGATCCTCAAAAGGATGGCGGTGGTTATCGAAAGTGAATCGCCGACAGTGCTGACGGGGCTAACTCATCGAATGCTGACGTTGATAGAACGGGGTCTCACGCAGATCCGGCGTGAACTGCTTGCCATGCAGGACGTCAAGGTCCGACTGCAGCCTTGTTTACGCGATGTCTGGCATGACCATCTGCTCTTAAGCGGCGATGTCGTCACCGGATTAATCGACCCCTCGGCGTGTCGTCGCGAGAATGTGGCCTGCGACCTGTCGCGACTCATCGGCAGTTTAGTCGGCGATGACCGAGGCAGATGGAGTCAGGCTCTGACGGAATACCAGCGGTATCGCGATCTGTCAGTCAGCGAATTGAAATTCATCGAGGTGCTAGATCATAGCAGCGTTCTGCTCAGTGGCTGGACTTGGCTGCAGTGGATCTATGTCGAGCAAAGATCGTTTCCAGATCCGGTTGCTGTGGAGCAACGATTAAGCGATATCCTGCGAAGACTGGAGTGCCTTGTCGAAGGAGGCCGCGAAACATCGACTCTGATCATGCCATAGAGAGATATCCAGCGTCTCACCGAGGGCACGGAGAAGTTCGACTTCATCCTCGGGTATGATCGAGTTTTGCACTCAACTCGGAAACCATGGAAAGAACGAACTAGTACGCGCCTTGTACGCCGCGTAGTCCGGGCGGCGATCTGTAATCGTGCTTTCCAGCAACGTCACTCCAGAGACTTTCATCAACAACAGTGACATGATGATGGGGCTGCCGATCGTCCAGGCGGCTCCGGCCGGTACGGCTAGCAGGTAAAGTCCCCACCAGACACAGAAATCACCGAAGTAGTTGGGGTGGCGTGTGTATCTCCACAGTCCGCGATCCATGACGCGGCCAGCGTTGTTGAGGTTCGCTTGAAAGCCAGCCATCTGCCAGTCGCCGATCGATTCGAACAAGAACCCCGCTGACCAGATGGTAATTCCAATGGCATCGATCCCTGACAGCGGGGCCGCTTCATGAGAAGCCAACGCCGCTTGCAGAGGAAACGCAACGAACCACAAGATGACGGCCTGCAGAAGAAAGACTGTGAACAGGCTGACCCAGGCAAAGTTAGCTCCATGATGTGTCCGCATGGCTGCGTAGCGACGATCCTCGCGGTGATTCCAGTTTCTCCACAGCAGATACAGCGACAGTCGCAATCCCCACGCCGTTGTCAGAGAGGCAAGCAAGAGCGAACGGGGATCTGTCGCGTGATTCCATCCACACGACAACCACGCGATCATTGCGAAACCGGTCCCCCAGAAAGGATCGATGATACTGGCGTCGTGACGGGTCAGACTCACCAGCCACAGGATCGTCATCATGCCTGTCAGGCAACCGAGAGTGATCAATAAAGTCTGAGCGAGAGGAGACATCAAGAGGGGCTATTTCGAAGCATTTGTTGTTGGTTCAAGTAGATAGTGCGAGACAAACCATTCCTGTCCATCGGCATATCCGAACAACTCGGCAACGGCCAGGAAGAACATTCGCCATCGATGGAACCAGCGTCGCGCTTCTGCTGGTCCATAAGTTGCTTTCAGAATCGGCAGGACAACAGCGCGGCGCTCGTCCAGAAGTGCCAGCCAGGCTTCCGCAGTTTTCTGATAGTGACGGCCATCCCACTGAGAATGTGAAACAACTTTCAGATCGCGATCGAAGTGGCTGAAGAAATCAGCACTCGGCATGATCCCGCCTGTGAAGAAGTACTGCCCCATCCAGTTTGACGCCCCCGCTGTTTCGAACGGATAGGCTAGCAGGCGGTGGCAAAAGATATGGACGAACAGCTTGCCGTCGGGTTTCAGCCAGGACGCGATCCTTGACAGCAGCAATTCGTAATTGCGCATGTGTTCGAACATCTCGACAGAGACGACGCGGTCGAACTTATCTTCGGCTGAATCGAGCCCCGGCGGATGAAACTCGTTCATATCCGCCGTAATCACCTGGAGATTTGTGATTTCGTGGGCAGCAGCCTGAGCCTCAATGTACCGTCGTTGCGCGGTGGAATTGGAGACGGCCGTGATCAGGCTGTGGGGATAACGTCGCGCCATCCATAGCGACAGAGATCCCCAACCGCAGCCGAGTTCCAGGATGTTTTGTCCGTCTTGAAGCTGGGCGTGTTCGCACGTTTGCACCAGCGCAGCCTCCTCGGCCTCGTCCAATGTTGCAACACCTTCAGACCACAAGCAGCAACTGTATTTTCGATGGGTTCCCAACACATTTGCGAAGAACTCAGGAGGGAGCTCGTAGTGTTGTTGATTGGCTTTGTCAGGGACAGGAGCGATCGGGGCCGTACGCGTCGATTCAATGAATGCCCGTTGAGCAGCCTGAGTCGCCTGAAGACGATTGCGGTCCAGATCATCCAGCCGCTGGCCGCACAGCCGACGCATCCCCGCGCGCGTGATGGCATCGGGGACCAATCCTCGCTCCACTGCCGATATACCCAGTTGCAGGATGCTCATGTCGATAGTTGCTCTCGGCAAGATTCCAATTGTCCGCCCGCCGCACGTCCCGCAGGGCGGCGTCTGTTGGCGGCATGGTCACTAATGTAGATCGGGTCGCGTCGACAAAGCGGCTTGTCGAACTGGATTTGAACGACTCCGACGTGACGCTCTTCAAACACGGCTTCGCAGTAACAGAGGTAATAGTTCCAGAGGCGAATGAACTGTTCAGAGTAACCTTGTTCTCGAATCGACTCGATCTGCGCCCAGAACGCTTGCCGCCATTGCCGCAGCGTTTCGGCGTAATGCGGTGCAAAATCTTCCGCGTGAACGAATCGCAAATCCGTCGTTCGGCCTGCCGAGTCCAGCATAGATGCCGTTGACGGCAGACAGCCTCCCGGGAAGATATAGCGTTGAATGAAGTCGACGCCCCCCAGGTATTCCTTGTAGCGACGCTCCGGCATCACGATCGCCTGTAACACTGCGGTTCCCTCGGGGCGAAGCAATTGGCCGATCTTGCGGAAGTATGTGTCGAAGTACTTGAAGCCGACGGCTTCGATCATCTCGATCGAGACCAGCTTGTCGAACTGGCCTGTCAGATCGCGGTAGTCACTTGTCAGTAGCGTTATCCGGTCAGACAAGCCCGCTTGATGAATTCGTTCACTGGCCACAGCGGCTTGTTCTTGCGAAATCGTCGTCGTCGTGACGCGACAGCCGTAGTGGCTGGCCGCATGAATCGCCAAAGCACCCCAGCCCGTTCCAATCTCCAGGAGATGGTCGCTGGGGCGAAGTGCCAGCTTGCGACAGACACGATCAATCTTCTCTTCTGAGGCTTCTTGGAGTGAACCTTCCGGATGCAGAAAGATCCCGCTGGAATACGCCATCGTCTCGTCGAGCCACAACTTGAAGAAGTCGTTTCCCAGATCATAGTGTGCTCCGATGTTCTTCTTG
>CBIHQO010000534.1:0-5218 GCA_966211735.1 uncultured Schlesneria sp. | reverse complement strand
GATAGGGCTGGAACCCCGCGTAATCCTTGTCGTAGAAGCCGAAGGGCGGCTCCCCCAAGACACGTGGACCGACTTCTACACGTCGGAATGTGTCGGCTGCCTGGCCTGCGAATCGGCTTGTCCCGCCAACGTCCCCTATGGCACGATCTTTGAGAAAGTGCGGCACGAACATGTCGCCGCCAAACGATCGCACCCCGGCTTTGCCTTGCGCCTGGCGTCCAAACTCGCGTCACATCAATCGCTCTTCAACTTGGCAATGCTGCCGGCGCGACTGCTGCGGAAGGTCGGCCTGCTGCCGCATCGGTTCCTCTTCGCGGGGAACCCCGCCGCGGCGCAATCGACCATTTCGTACACCAGGCAACTGATGGAACGACATCGGCCCACTGGCCCGCGAGTCGCCTTCCTCACCGGTTGCCTGATGGAATCGCTGTTCCGCGAAATCAACTTTGCGACCGTCCGAGTCCTCATCGAGAACAACGTGCAAGTGATCATCCCGCCAGAGCAGGGGTGTTGCGGCGCGTTTCAGGAACACACCGGTTTAGGCGGCATCGAAGAGTTGCAGGCCAGAAATCGTCGTGCGTTTGGCTCGTTGGGTGTCGACGCGGTGGTCAGCAACTCTTCCGGATGCGGCCTAGCATTGGGGAAGTCTTTACCAGCCGATGTCCCCGTGCGAGATGTCCTCAGCTTCCTTGGTGAGATCGGTCCGAAGTCGCGTCCCCGGCGCGATGAGAAAGCTCGCGTGTACGTTGATCTGCCGTGTCATCTCATTCACGGCCAGAAGCTGCCCGGCATCCCGACGAACGTCCTGAACGCGACAGGCTACAACTGGGAACTCGCCCCGATGGCCCGCGACTGCTGCGGCTCGGGCGGAGTCTACAACATCCAGAAACCAGAAAACTCCCGCGAGATCCTCGCCCGCAAATCCGCCTTCCTCAACGAAGCCCCCGGCGACCCCGTGATCCTCGCCACCTCCAACCACGTCTGCATGATGCAATGGAACTCAGCCCGAGCGAGTGGCCTCGTCAAGAAACCGTATACCGTGCGGCATGTGATCCAGTTGCTTGATCCCGAGGCGTGACGACGGGTCAAAAAAGAATGATTAACCACGAATCAAACGAATTGACACGAATCTTTTGGCAAGGTCCGTATGACATCGGCCCTTGATCCAATCTCCTTCTTAATTCGTGTTGATTGATTTCATTCGTGGTTAAATTCTTCTCGCTTATCACGTGGTAAAGAAGAAAATAGTGGGTCCAGGTGTCGCACCTGGCGGTCGGAGCTTATGAAACTCCGCTGAGCGCTGGCCCACCCGCGTCATTAACAGCGTTCTCGAGGGGATTTGAACCCCTGATCTCTACCGTGACAAGGTAGCGAGTACTCCAGGCTACTCCGCGAGAACAAGTCTGTGAGCTCATCGTCAACACGCCTCCTGAAGACACGCTTACCGCGATTGAGGTTCGCAACCAATCTGAATCAGATGCGAAATGAACTCTTCCTCCTTATTCTCTGTCCAAGATGGGACACTCGGCACATCGGTGTCGATCCGTGGCCACCTCTTTTGCTAGGTAACCAATGACCGAACGAGTCCATCAAAACCCACAACTGATCTTTTCCATTGGAACGCAAGTCGTTTCGTTGCGGGACGTCGTTGGCACTGGCGGTCGAACGCTGCACCCCAGCGGTTCGGTCGGTGTTGTCATCCGCGCACCTCAAGATTTGGATCACGCCTATCGCGTTCGCTTTCTGGACGGCTACGAAGAAGCCCTGCGTCGGGACGAGATGGTGATGCTGGCTCATTTCAAGGAAGGTGATATCGGCGACGCGAGCATCACGACCAATCGCAGTGATCTGTATGCTCGCGTCATCTTTCGCTGCGTGGTCGGTTCGCGAGCATTCGGCTTGGACGACGAGCAGTCGGACACCGATTACCGAGGCATCTATCTTCCCGCCGCCGACTTGCATTGGTCGCTGTACGGTGTTCCGGAGCAATTCGAGAATCAGGAGACTCAAGAACACTACTGGGAACTGCAACGATTTCTGGTGCTGGCACTGAAGGCGAACCCGAATGTGCTGGAGTGCCTCTACACGCCATTGATTGAAAAGGCGACGCCGCTGGCGGACAAACTGCTGAAGATGCGATCGGCCTTCCTGTCGCGGCTGGTGTATCAGACCTACAACGGGTACGTCATGTCGCAGTTCAAGAAGATGCAATCCGATCTACGGAATCAGGGTCAGGTGAAGTGGAAGCACGTCATGCACCTGATTCGTCTGTTAATCTCCGGGATCCACGTGCTGGAGCAGGGGGTTGTCCCCGTCCGAGTCGACGAACATCGCGAACAACTACTGGCGATCAAACGCGGTGAACTCGCTTGGGACGAAACAGAAAAGTGGCGTTTAAGTCTGCACGCCGACTTTGATCGGGCTCTGCTCACAACATCGCTCCCCGAGCGGCCCGATTACGAATCCGCCAATGCCTTGCTACTGAAGGCTCGCCGAGCCGCCTTGGCCGAGGAACTGCCATGAACATCGATCCACGCCTCCGTCGCCAAATTGCCGAACATCCGTACCCGCTGATCTTCGCCACGATCAGCGGTGCGCACCTGTACGGCTTTCCGTCGCCTGATTCCGACTTCGACCTGCGAGGCGCTCACCTGCTCCCGCTACGCGACGTTGTCGGCTTGGCCGAAGCGAATGAAACGGTCGAGAAGTCTGGTATTCACGATGGCCTCGAAATCGATCTCGTTACGCACGACATAAAGAAGTTCTTCGGGCTGATGCTGCGCAAAAACGGCTACGTGCTGGAGCAGTTGCTGTCACCACTGGTGATTCAGACATCACCGGAACACGAAGAGCTCAAGTCAATCGCCGCCGATTGCATCACCCGACATCACGCTCACCATTACTTCGGTTTCGCGGAGACGCAGTGGAAGCTGTTCCAGAAGGCCGACCCACCTCACGTGAAGCCGCTGCTGTACGTCTACCGAGTCCTGCTGACCGGCATTCATCTGATGCGAACAGGGCAGGTCGAAGCGAATCTCATCCACCTGAACGAGACCCCGCGCCTCCCTTACATCCCCGACCTGATCGCTCGTAAGACAGGTGGGCCAGAGCAGGGCTGTCTTGAGCAAGCAGATCTGGCGTTTCACCACCGCGAATACGAACGCCTCCGCTCTGCCCTGCAACAGGCTCATGAAGAGAGTCGCCTGCAGGAAGTTCCCTCAGGTGCCGTGGCGCTGAACGACCTCCTGGTGAGAATTCGTTTGCAATGTTGATCGGGCACGACTCGCAAACAAATGAATCGGGGTTGCCTGATTGGGCAGCCCCGATTCTGTTCCCGTTTTTCTGTTAAAGGCATTCAATAGCAGCTTGGGTCAGTCGTCGACTTAGTGCCTGGTGGCTTCCGCAGGATCGAACGATTGCGGCGTTCCCGTGGCAGCTTTATCAAACTCGAAATCCTTCTTGCCGCTCTTCTTCTCAAAGTCGACACGGGTTTCGTAGGCTTCAAACAGCGCGGAACCATTGGCGATCACTTCGCCCCCCAGATCCTTGCTAACGCCATCGTAGCCATCGATCTTGACGATCATGGGGCCGCCGATGATTCCGCCGTCCCGCGGAGTCGTATACTGTCCATTTTTGATTTCCGCACCGCTGCCGGGGCCCGAGTTTCCTTTGGAGGTATCGGGGTTGAAATAGATGAAGCCCACGGGAATCGGCTTGCCATCAAACTTCACGACACCACTCAACTGATAACGAGTGGGCCCGCTGCTGCTGCTGCCGCAGCTCGCTGTTACCAGACAGACGGCAACCAATACATAGTGATAAACTAGTCGAGATCGCATCGTTCGAGTTTCCATGCTTTAGAAGTCCGCCCCTACCGGAAGCCCGTCATTGCGCCGTGCGAGTTGCTGATAGGTCGGCAGATCAATGTTCTGGCTCACGAATCGCACGGAACCATCACCCATCGTGAAGTGGCAACCCCCCGTGTGAAAACTGCTGAAGCCACGACAAACTTTGGTGTTCGAATAGGGAACCTGTGATTGAGGAAGCAGATTGATCTGGTCCATCGCCATCGCATTCACCAGTGGGAATCCCCCTAGTTTGGGACTGCTTGCCCATCCTCGATAATTAACCATTGTTTGATCGGGAAAATACCTCGATTCACCGATAGCAAAGACGTTCGAAGAACCGTCTGACATGTCTTGAAAGCCGACACGAGAGTTGTCGTACATGACCCCACTGCGTGCGAACACTCGATCCGGTTGACTTGTTGTCACGCAATCGGCGGTCGCGCCACCACCCATCACACCCATATAATCCAGATGGATTGGCCACTGTCCGGCAAACGTATTCGATGGACATTGATAACCTGGGATACGCGTCACTAACGGTCCATTTGGCGCTTGGGTTCCATTCGTTCCGTCCGAGAATGGCTTAGACAGGTTGAACTGGTTGTATAGGTTTGCCTGGTCGATCAAAGGCAGGATGAATACGGTCCAGGGAGCCTGTTGATCTGCCGCCATCGTGTTGCAGAAGTCCGCATCGTTGTAGCTGGTGCCGTTGCGGCGGATCCAGGCGGGCGTGAACTGGTTGTGCAAGTCATGGTAGTTATGAAGTGCCAGGCCAAGCTGTTTCATGTTGTTCTTGCACTGCGTTCGGCGAGCCGCCTCGCGCGCTTGCTGCACTGCCGGTAGCAGCAACGCAATCAACACCGCAATTATCGCAATCACAACCAGTAACTCGATCAGCGTAAAGCCGCGAGCACGGCGCTGTTCACACATAAAAACCCTCTACGACAAACCAGATTCTGATGGGAAAAAGACAGATTCGCTAAACCGAGCGACGTCTCACTCTGGTTCGGTAATCCGAAACATCAGGCTGGTTTTATCGATAGAGGATTTTCATTTCAACTGTCAACCTTAATTGTAGCTAAGTTCTTTTAATGGAAAATAACATGGCCGCGATATTATGGCCATTTTATTGCACACATCGCCAGATGACGAATCTCTTGATAGGGTGCGACATCGTTTCGTAGGAAAAGGCAGCTCATTTGCCAATTCTCTGTCCCTGCCGCGATTCCATTTCTTAACTCATGGCTTGCGCTGGGCAAACAACCACGCGATCACCTCGGGGTTTGCATAGGTTTTCGACCATGAATCGTGATCGACACCCGGGTATTCGGTGTACTTCGGACTCCCGCCCGCTTTCTTGATCGCTTCCA
>CBIHQO010000533.1:0-5233 GCA_966211735.1 uncultured Schlesneria sp. | reverse complement strand
TCCTCAGGTGCCGTCTTCACCGGCCCCTGGATGTTTCACTCGGAAAGCAGCCAAAGCTATTGCCCCAGCGCAGCCGCAGAGCATCTGCGACAAATTGAAGCGGCGGCGGAAGCCAGTTCGGATTCATTGATCGTCCGCACGCATGCCTTCGGCTGGTTGCCCGGTGGCCGGAGAGGCTGGATTGAATCATTGATCGAACAACTCGAACGGGGTCAGACAAACGGGATGGATTACTTCCGACATGGCTCGCCCATCCTGGCGACGGATCTGGCGGACATCGTCAGCCGCGCCTGGTCGGCCGGCCTGTCGGGCGTCTATCACATCGCTGGAGCCGAACGAGCAAATCCGGTTCAGTTTGCTCGACGATTGGCTCACCACTTCCAGTTGCCAACTCCGATCCCTGCCGCCGAATTCCTGATCGATCGACCCAGCGGCTTCGGGTGCGGCGAAACATCACTGCAGACTCGTAAGATCCGACGGGCACTCCACGTTGCACTCCCCATGCTGGAAGACGGCGTGCAGCGTTTGTTCCAACAGCACTCGGATGGCTTCCGCAGCCGCTTGACCGGTCGCTCGATGACCCCGACCAGCAAAGTCGCCTGACCTCAGATTGTTCGCGTCAATCAACGCCGGCCCGATATGGATTCATATCGGGCCGGCTTTATTTTGACATCGTCTTCATCCCGCCGCGCGTTCTTAGTCTTTCGGCAAATCTGCGGACCACGTCAACGAGGGCCGCGCTGAATGATGGAACTCATTTCAAAGTGGCTGCGTCCGATGAGTTCTCCACAGGCTTCGTAGTCTTCTCCATCTCAACACCTGCCTCAGTTGGCCCCGAGTTCAGGGCTTGATATCGCAACGCTGCCTGATCCCGCGTTGGTTCTTGCCATTCAGATGCGACGGCAATCAGTTGACACGATATGATGGCCTGTCGTAGTTCAAATTTCGATGATGGTCATTTGCCCTGATGGATTCCGCGTGCTTACTGATTCTCTCGACGATTTTGCTCAACCACTTCTGTCCGTGCGTAGTTCTCGCGAGGCCGCATTTGTGGCTTTGGAGGAGTTCCGTAACAGCGGAACCTGGTTGAGCGATGTTCTGGATCGCTTGTTTCGCACCGCCAGCCTGCCGCCGCGTGAACGTGGCCTGGCGACCGAATTGGCTTGCGGGGTGGTTCGGCGCTACGCGACGCTCGACGCCATTCTGGGAAAACTGGTGGCCCGCCCATTGGATCAGGTTGAAGCTCCGTTGCTGACCGTCTTGCGATTGGGGATCTATCAGATCTTTCTGCTTGATGGAGTGCCGCCGCACGCCTCCGTGCATGAAACCGTCGAGTTGACCAAGCGATTGGGCCGCATGCGCTGGAGCGGCTTCGTGAATGGAGTCCTGCGCGGCGCGACTCGGCTGGTTACTGAAGAGATCGCATCCGAACCATCGGCTCGCGGTGTTCCTCTTTCCGATGGACGTTTCCGCCAACTCCGCGAGAACCTGTTCGCCGATCCCGCGCGCGATTCGGCGCATTACTTTGCGGATGCCTACAGTTTCCCGCTGTGGCTGGCGGAACGCTGGCTGAAGCGAATGGACGCGGCCGAGTTGTTTCGTATCGGGCATTGGTTCAACTCGCCCGGCAAGCTGGTGATCCGTCCCAACAAACTGCGGACAACTCGCGACGCTCTGTTGCAGGAACTGCACGGTGCAGACATTGCCGCTCAGCCGGTCGAAGGCTGCGACGCCATCGCGCTCGAAGGAGTCTCGCAAGTCGATCGTCTGCCGAAGTACCAGGAAGGCTGGTTCGCGGTTCAGGATCTCTCCGCGATGCAAGCCGCGCTGCGCTTGTCTCCTAAGCCGGGACAACGTGTATGGGATGTTTGTGCGGCCCCCGGTGGCAAGACCTGCCATCTGGCTGAACTCATGAATAACAGTGGCCAGATCATCGCGACAGACATTCGACCGGAACGACTCAAGCTGATTGAATCGAATCGTCAGCGATTGGGAGTCGATATCATTCAGCCTCAATTGATCGGCGAAGATGGTTCGCATGCTCCTGACGGCCCTTTCGATGCCATCCTGGTCGATGTCCCCTGCTCAAACACCGGCGTCCTGGGCAAACGGCCCGAGGCCCGCTGGCGTATCACGCAGGCGGGAATCTCCGAATTGAATACGGTTCAACAGCGTTTGCTGAACATGGCGCTCGATCGCCTGGCTCCAGGTGGTCGGGTGGTCTATTCGACATGCAGTATCGAACCCGAAGAAAACAACGAACTCGTCGCAAAAACGATTGCTGCTCGACGTGATATCCGACTCGTCGAGGATTTCTCTTTCTTGCCGGGCCATCCGACGGACGGGGGATATCAAGCATTGCTGGAACGGTATTGATTCACAGTTTTCGTGTTTCTCCAGCCTGATTCGCTTGCCAGACCCTTCCTGTTTCGACATCCAGGCAAGAGAGCCAGCCGCTGCCATAGGCACGCGTATCAATGCAGATCGCGTGCTCGGTGATCAGCGGCTTGCCGGATTTCTGCGATGTATGACCGCAGATCATGATCTTGCCCGATTCATGTCGCTGCGGATCGTTGAAACGTTCCCAATACAACATGTAGTCGGGTTGGTCATCCAGTGGCAGATCGGGATAAACGCTGCCATGCACGAAGAAGTGCGATTTCGTCTCGTAATACGGCAGCAACCGTTTTTCCAGAAACTCCCAGTGAGATTTGGGGACATCCGCCAGGCTCCCCTCTTCATCATTCCGGGCGTAAGACGCCAGCGTCGTATCACCACCGACGTTGACCCAGGATTGATATTCCACTCCGCCATTGCGAGCGTCCAGCATCATGATGTCATGATTACCTCGCAGCGGAACCAGCTTGTATCTCCGGCTCAGGTCGATCAAAAAATCGATCACCCCCTTGGAGTCGGGGCCGCGATCCGGATAGTCGCCCAGCGTGATAATCACATCATCACTGCGTAGCTGCACGAGCTCGCACAACTTCAGGAGCGCGGTCGAGCAGCCGTGGATATCACCGATCGCCAGGTATCGTGGCACGATTCGTCCTTGATTAAGTATTCAACGTCACCGTTCTCGCCCGCCCATTATCGCACAGTTTCAAGTCACGCCAAGCGTCTGCGAGGACTCGTTGATCCACAACAAACCATTCGACTGAGTGAACCAATAGGACTTCACTGAATTGTTGAGAACCAACATCTCGCGCTGTTTTCAAGCGTTAAAAGCCCTTCTTCAGCAAACTTTCAGCATTTCGAAACTTTCTTAATACTCCCATCATTCGTGTGATTGAAGGTAGCAGCACTCGCCGCCTGCGGCTACCTTTTATCCGCTCGCTGGGACTCCAGTAACGCTTCGGCGACCTGGTTTCCGCTGTCGATGAATCGATCAGGTGTTCATCATCTCGACAGTTCAAGGCGCATAGCATGGAGGATTGGAACGCCACACATGTGAGGAGGAAAGCATGGCATTCTTTCGCACGGGGAGCATTATGCTCACACTCGTCGCGACGGTCACCGGAACACTCGCATTTAGCGAAGCCTACGGGGCCGACGAAGAACCTGAAGCCGCGCGGTTGACGTGGCGCAGGAGTTACAAACAGGCGGCCGACGAAGCCCGCCAGAGGAGACGACCAATCCTCGTGAAGATCACTGCGACATGGTGTGGGCCATGTCGGCAAATGCAGCAGCTGACGTTTACCGATGAACGAGTCCGCCGACGATTGCGTCGCGACTTCGTGCTGCTGGAAGTGGATGCTGATGAGCATCCCGAGCTGGTTGCCGATTTCAAAGTTCAGTCGTATCCCACCACGTTGGTGGTTTCGCATGACTTGAATGTCGTCAAACGCATGTCGGGATTTCAATCGGCCAATGATCTGGTCAACGTGCTGGAACTCGTTCGAGTGAAAGACGCTCCAGATGAAGAAGGGGATAGCAACGACAGCGATGCGGTTTCCGCTTTGGCCGTCGCGAATCCTTCCTATGGTTTCGATGGATTCTGTCTGGCTAGCTTGCTGGACGACAATAAGTTGCGCAAGGGCGATGCGCAGTTTGGTGTCGAATACAGAGGACAAACGATTTGCTTTCATACCGACGAACATCGCAAGCGATTCATGGCGAACCCGGAACGCTATTGGCCCGTTGCCAACGGTCAGTGCCTGGTGAGCTCGCGCGATGGTCAACAGATGGCCGCAGGTGATCCCCGGGTCGGGGTGATCTGGCGGGGCAAACTCTGGTTCTTTAGCGATCGCGAAACGCAACAACGATTCCTGCAGCAGCCGTACTCGTACGCTGGCAGTCTGTAAGAATCGCCCCGACGGACAACGTCCGTCTTGCCACAGGGGGGCTGGGACAGCCAAAAGTCGGCGCTTGCTGCTCGCTATGGGTAGAGCAGCGCGCCGGCGACGGTTGTGTTCTTCTGACGGCATCAGTTTCTTCTCATCGATCTCAAGTCACGGACCACCGTGACGACTTCACTGATCGCAATCTCGATATCGGCGCTCGTGGTGGGCCGACCAATTCCGAACCGCAAACTCGCGTTCACCAACTGGTCACCTAGTCCCATTGCACGCAGCACATGACTTGGTTCGGACTCGGCCGACGAACACGCCGCACCACTGCTGACGGCAATCCGCGTCATGCGAGAGAGCAGGCGATCTCCATCAATGCCGCCAAACGACAGATTCAAGTTCCCTGGCAACCGATCCTCGGTTAGTGGCGGTCCGTTCAAGGTGACATCGGGCAACTGACCGCGAATCCCCTGTTCGAGCTGCACGGCCAGTTCACGCAGTCGCATGGCATCGACCGATTGTAGTTGTCGAACCAGTTCACACGCCTGACCGAATCCCACGATTAATGGCACGGGAAGCGTTCCGCTGCGCAGGCTGTTTTCGTGGCCCCCGCCATCCAGTTGTGATTCCAAGGCCGGTTGCCGAGACGATCGCCGCTTGATCAGTGCCCCAATCCCCTTCGGTCCATAGACCTTGTGAGCCGTCAAACTCGCCAGGTCGATCGGCCAGGCAAACAGCCCGACCGGGATGCGCCCCACGGCCTGAGTGATATCCGAGTGAAACGGCACGTCTCGCGCAGCACAGATGTTCGCGATCTCCGCAATCGCGTTGATCGAACCGACTTCATTGTTTCCCAGCATCGCCGAGATCAGCACGGTATTCGGACGAATCGCCTCGCGAATCGCTTCGGGATCAACCAGCCCCTGTGTACTCACCGGCAGAAT
>CBIHQO010000532.1:0-5237 GCA_966211735.1 uncultured Schlesneria sp. | reverse complement strand
CGCAAGGCAACATCTACATCCTCACCGACCCCGGTCTGGTCGGGATCATGACCCCGCACAAGATGACCGAGGTCCATGTCGAGATCGGCGAGGATACGCGGGCGGCTGCGTCGCCCCTGGCACGGAGTGGCTGCTTCCAGTGCCACTCGAACCCCACCCTGCCCAAGCTTTCCGAGGTCTTCGGCGCTGACATCGCCTCGCAGCGAGACGTCAGCTATTCCGACGCCCTGCTGAAGGTTGAGGGCGCCTGGAACGAGGAGAAACTGGACGCCTTCCTCAGCGACCCGAACGCCTTCGCTCCCGGTTCGACCATGCCGGCGCCCGGCCTTTCCGCCGACGCCATCAAAGACGTGATCACCGCGCTCAAGGAGAAATGACCATCACCGCCCGGGCCGCACGAGTCGCTTGATGGACACTCCGGACACAGGGCAGCCGGAGACGCCGGGCGGGCACCAGAAGCCGCTGACGGCGCGGACGCTCGACGCCTTCTTGTGGACCTTCAGCGCTGCGGGCTTCCAGGCGATCCTGCGCATCATCGTGCTGGCGATCCTGGCTCGCCTGCTGCTGCCGGCGGACTTCGGCGTGGTCGGCGCCGCCCTCACCGTGGTGGCCCTGGCGGACCTGTTCGATGGCCGCAGCCAACTGCTGGTCTATCACTTCATGTTTGCCCCGGAGTGGTCTCAAGGGTGCAAGTCGTGTTCATTCCTGGCCGACAACTACGAGCCTTCTGTTCTGCACCTGCAGCACCGCGATACGACATTGGTCACAGTCTCGCGCGCTCCGCTCGACAAGTTGCAGGCTTTTCGCAAACGGATGGGCTGGAACTTTACCTGGGTCTCATCGTTCAAGAATGACTTCAACAAAGACTTTGGTGTCTATTTCACGGACGAAGAACGCAATTCCGGGCTGTCGATCTACAACTACGTCTCGGGGCCGTATCCGATCAGTGATCTGCCCGGCCTCAGCGTGTTCACCCGCGACAGTGCGGGAAACGTGTTTCATACGTATTCAACGTATGCTCGCGGTCTGGACATTTTTATCAACACCTACAACCTGCTCGATGTCACTCCGAAAGGCCGCGACGAAGAGGGGATGACCAATATGGATTGGTTGCGTCACCACGATCGATACGACGATCCAAACTTCGTTGACCCGTGGTTGGAAAAGCAAGCCACACCAACGAAAGCGTAGTAATAACGAGAGGCGTCTTAGTTTGGGGAGACAACGCGATGTGCAATTGCAATAACCATGCGGCAGACGCTCAACCCAGCGAGCAGACTCCGACAACGGAACAACGGGCGCCTCATCGTTCAGCCTACGCAGCAGGCCGCAAGTTTCTGGCAGTGCTGGTTCCGGGCCTACTTTGGACACTAATCCCAAAGTGCCCGGCCTGCCTGGCGGCGTATATCGCTCTGGCGACGGGACTATCAGTATCCGTCTCGGTGGCGAGTCACTTGCGATACGTTTTGATCGCAATTTTCTTAGTGACTGTGTCGGTGCTCGCGTGGAGCCAGATGAGAAGGTGGTTGCATGCGATATCGTTTGTCGAACGCAGGGAGATACGGCCAACGCTCATGGCTCAACTTGAGGAACACTGACCTTCTCAATGTCGGAATCGAGGTACTGCCGCCATTCCGAGTTCAGGGCTTTCAACCAGTCGTCATCCGGATAACCAGCCGATTCGTTTTTGCGCATCATGTAGAGCAGGAACCGAGCGACGCAGATTCGCTGTCTAGAGTCAAGCAGTGATTGCTGCTGCTTACGAGATGATTGGAATTCGTCGTTTTTGTTGATCAGGCGAAATGTAATCTCATCACCCCAGCCGGTTCGAAGTGATCGGATCATTGCGGCGGGTAAATAGTATCGGAACCCGATCGAATCCAAAAAATTGAAGCCACCAACCCCTGGGTTCGGCTGCCAATTCTCGTCTGTGACGAGTTGTGACCAGTGCGTATCAGTGTCTTTTTCACGAGCCTTCGCTTGTGCGTCTTCACCGCCGTAGTCGTCTAAGACGCGACATTGGCTCCAGGAAATACCACCAACTCGAGACACATCGCGGAACGCATCACCAATTTCAGTGATCAGAGCATCGCGGAGTACGTTCAGTTCGACGTTCGTCCATCGCGCGATTCCCAAATGCGAATTAGTTCGCACTGAGGCTAGATCCTTCTCGAGCATCTCGCGCTCTACGCGATCCGTGATTTTGGCGGCGAGATCTTGGGCTTGGGCCAGATAATGTTCCCCTTCTTCGCTGCAGCCACACAAGAAAGCAGCGCGCGAGAGAGCTTCCCTTCCATAACCAATGTAAAAAGGACCTTCATGTGCTCCGTGGATATGACACTGGCGTGCATATTCACGTGCTTCTTCCGGTTGTCCCAGGACAGCATAGACCCGTGAAAGCAGCCAGTACCCGATCGATAAGTTGCGCGGCGTACAGTCTGTTCGCTGTTGCCAATGGAACAGTGAAGCATGACACATCGAGACCATTAGTCGGTCTTCGTCGGCAGATCGATCGGGCTTGTTGAGGAGTTCCCAGACGCCGTTGAAACAGGCGGATGAGAAGTGGTGATGCGCGGCGGTGGAATCAAAGTCTGCGTCCATCATCAATCGCGTATTTAGTATGGGGGGATCGAGTTTGGACGCCGACAGTAATGCAAAGCCGATATCCTCGTCAAAGAATAAAGCAACCGATCTGTCGGATCCCAGGACGGACGAAGGGGTTCCGGATGCAGATCGGTTGCTTTATTAGACCGATCGTTCAAGCAATCCTAATCACGTGAACCACAGTGCCCAGATCATGGCGTTGTATCCCGCATGAATCAGCATCGACGGCCACAGGCGGCCGGTCTTTTCCATGGTCCACGCGGTGACTGTTCCCAGGACGATCAAAGCTGGGAAACTGGCGACGGGAGGCAGGGTCGCAAACCGGAGAATGCTGGGGGCAATACTCCAGTTTCGGCGAAGCGTTCGATACAGGACTCCACGGAAGGCCCATTCATCGAAGATGGGGGCGGCGACGTAGAGCGTCAGCCAGTACCAATTGTCATAGATGCTGTGGCGAATGATGACGTCTTCCACCGACGCCGGCCCGGCATCAATGCGATGCGGCCCGCGTCTTTATTGAATTGCGAGATGGCCGATGAATCGAGTACTTCGGTCACGAGTTGAGAAACTTTTCGACAGTGATGGTGTTACACACGATGTCGCATCTTGCGATGCAACGAGTACTGATTGAGGCACTCGGGCTCGACGAATCGGCACATTCTCAGGAACTGATCATGCGAATCACTTTCCACCTGTTACTGCTGATGTTAGCCGGATCGACATTGGCAAGGGCCGCGGAATCTCCGCTCACGGAAAGAAACTGGACTGTCGAGGGAGTCACGCGGACGGCATTGGTGCACGTGCCAGAATCGGCCAGCCGATCGGCCGCGCCGATCGTCTTTGCATTTCACGGACATGGCGGGACCATGAATCAGGCGGCACGATCATTTTCGTATCACACGATCTGGCCGGAAGCCATCGTCATCTATATGCAGGGCCTGAACACACCGGGAAAGTTGACCGACCCCGAAGGAAAGCGTCCGGGATGGCAGCCTGGTCGTGGCGACCAAGAGGATCGAGACCTGAAATTCTTCGACGCTGTTCTCGCGACGTTGAAGTCTGACTACAAAACCGATGACAAACGCATCTATGCCACAGGGCATTCCAACGGCGGATCCTTCACATACTTACTGTGGGCCACTCGTGGCGATGTCTTTGCCGCGGTCGCTCCCTCCGCAGCAGTTCCGGGCCTCGAAATCCGCAACCTGAAACCGAAGCCGGTCTTGCACGTCGCTGGCGAAACGGACCCACTCGTCAAATGGGAATGGCAGAAGCGGACGATGGAAGCGTTAAAAAAGCTGAATGGCGTCGACGGCGAGGGAACCGAATGGGCCAAGGCAGGAGATTTGACCTGCACGATCTATCAGTCCAAAACAGGCACGCCGTTCGTCTCGGCAATCAATCCCGGGGGTCACAAGTTTCCGAGCGAAGCCCCAGCGATGATCGTGAAGTTTCTGAAAGAGCAGACGAAGAAATAGCAATGCTGATCGCGGTAACGGCGCATCATTTCTTTTCGGCCGGTAGATACGTCTGCTCGACGAATTTCAAATACTCCTGGAGGGGTTCCATCCCGATGGCTTTGCGTCGCTCGTCGACTTGATCGGGGTTTTCGATGGAGTTGGGGATTAATTTACCGTTCATGAAGATGATCTGCGTCCCGTAGACCTGCTTTTTGCCGGTGCCGACGAGGACTCGATCGGTCAGATACGCGGTGTCGCGAGGATCGACTTCATCCTTCGGGAGGGTTTTCATCAGGTCGAGACATTTTTGCTGGAAGTCTCGATCGGTGTCGGCGTGCTGGACCAGCAGCCAGGCGTCTTTGGCTCCCTGCCCTCCCACGAGCGACTTACTGGGCCATCCCTGTTTCGTGACGACTTCTTTCAGCCAGCTGAGGTTCTGACTGTCCGCATCTTCGAGGCGTCGCTTGAGCGCGTTGTAGATCGCCGCGACCTTGGGATCGAGCGATTCAAGAGCGACCTTCCCGTCTGTCAACTCGTGCTCCACACAGAACTCGACTAATTCTTTGCGGAGCCGCTGTTCGCACTCGACCCGCGTTCGCAATTCTTTCGCCAGTTCAGGCTGTTTGGTGGCGGGCGAGTCAGTGTCTGCGAACGTAGCGGCAACGAGAACGCCGAAGAAGATGAGCGAAGCGTGGCGCATGGGACTTCCTTCTTAACAGACCAGAAGGGGCAGTATGCCGCCCGAGAAGACTCACCGCAATCAGCGAGAAAAGGCCTCTTCGGCTATTCCGCTCGGCCCAACGACACACACTTCAGGGTGTTTTCGTTTCGCACGTAGAATCGGCCGTTGGAGAGTGCCGGGAGCGCGCGAGTTGTCCCCGGCAGCAACGTCGCTGAACCGAGTTCGCGATAGGCAGACTTGGAGAGGGTCACGATTTTGAGTTCGCCGTTCGTTTGCATCACCAGCAGTTTGCCATCGGCAGCAATCAGGGTGGCGTAACGGAATCCGGGTTCCGTCCAATAGACCTTTCTCGAATTCGGGTCGAAACACTTCAGCACAACTTCGCCCAAGTCGGCCCGACCATCGATTCCATAGATGGCCCCGTCGTGCAGGATCGGCGTCGTGTACTGACTCGACAAGACATCGTCTTTCCAGACGATGTCGGCCGATTG
>CBIHQO010000531.1:0-5237 GCA_966211735.1 uncultured Schlesneria sp. | reverse complement strand
CGGCCGTTTCGCATCTTCCATCGGCATCCGAAATGAATCCGATGTCGCAAGAAGAGAGATATCGCGAGCAGGAAATCATCAAACGACGGCTGCAGCGTGTCTGTGACGAGTGCCCGCCGCTGCGTGATCGGATCTACCAGAACGTCGAAGCATTCAATGGAAAAGTCGGCGACCCCGCGAGCTTCGATCTGCTGGACAAGCTGCTGGCGGAGCAATCCTATCGCCTGTCGTTCTGGCGTGTCGCCGCAGATGAGATCAACTACCGCCGTTTCTTCGACGTGAACGAATTAGCCGCCGTCTGCATGGAACGGCCGGAAGTCTTCGAAGATGCTCACGCGTTCGTTTTCCGATTGCTGGACGAAGGACTGGTCGACGGACTGCGGATCGATCATGCCGATGGCCTTTACGATCCCACTGCGTACCTCTGGCAATTGCAGGAACGACGGTTTCTGCAGATCTGCCGGGCCGAGTTCAACAAGATCACAATCTCGACGACCGAGACTTCTTCCGAGGAGCAGGCTGCGGTTGACGGTGAACTTCATTGCGAATGGCCTGAGCTTGAGGCGGGGCTCAAGCAGCGGTTCGCCAGCCTGCGTGAGACCGATAAGAACTCGATCGTCCTGAAGCCCCTCTACCTGGTTGTTGAGAAGATCCTCGAACGCAATGAGCGTCTACCGCAAAATTGGCCGATCCATGGCAGCACGGGGTACGACTTCGTCAACGACGTGAACGGCCTGTTCGTCGATGGCCAGAACGCTCGGAAATTCGAGGCGATCTACAGCAAGTTCGCCGAGATCAGAACAGAGTTTGAAGAACTGGTCTATGAAGCCAAACGGCTGATCCTGCGGGCGTCGATGTCCAGCGAACTGCACGTGCTGGGACATTCGCTCGACCGGATTTCCGAACGCAGTCGCTGGACGCGGGATTTCACCTTGCATGGCCTGATTCAGGCATTGCGTGAAGTGATCGCCTGCTTCCCGGTCTACCGAACGTACACCGTCGGCTGCGGCATCCTGGAACGCGATCGCCGCTACGTCGAGCAAGCGATTGCCAGGGCGAAGCGTCGGAATCATGACATCAGCAGTGCGATCTTCGACTTCCTGCGTGAAGTCCTGTTGCTGGAGAAGACGGAATCCTTGCCCGAGGAAGACCTGCGGCTGCGGCAAGGATTTGTTGGCAGATTCCAGCAACTCACCGGTCCGATGATGGCGAAGGCCGTCGAAGATACGACGTTCTATCGCTATAACCGCCTGGTCTCACTGAACGAAGTCGGTGGCGACCCGCAACGATTCGGCGTGAGCGTGGACGAATTTCACCAACTGAATCTGGAACGGCTGTCGCAACGCCCGTTTGCGATGTTGGCCACGTCAACTCACGACACGAAGCGATCGGAAGACGTGCGGGCTCGGATTGACGTCCTCTCAGAGATGCCCGATGAGTGGAAGCGACGAGTTTCGCAATGGGGCCGCTGGAACAAGCGCAAGAAGCAGAAGCTGGACGGCGACATTGTCCCCTCGCGCAACGATGAATATTTGCTGTATCAGATCCTGGTGGGAACCTGGCCTCAGGAACCGCCGCACGGTGAAGACCTGGCCAATTATGTCTGCCGAATTCAGCAGTACATGAATAAAGCGGTGCGAGAAGCGAAACAGTATTCGAGTTGGATTGCCCCGAATGAGCCCTACGAGAGGGAGACCGCCACGTTTGTCGAGACGATTCTGAGTGATTCCCCGATGAGTGCCTTTCGAGTCGACTTCGAACCGTGGGCGCGTCAGATCGCGGAATGCGGGATGTGGAATTCGCTCTCGCAGACTCTGCTTAAGTTAACGTCACCTGGCATTCCAGACATTTACCAGGGGACCGAACTCTGGGACTTGAGCCTCGTCGATCCGGACAACCGTCGCAGTGTCGACTATGAACGGCGATCGCAAGAACTGGGCAAATTACGCGGCCATCTTGATGATCCCGCGAAGCAACCGCAGTTCGCGTCGGAACTATTGCAATCGGCAGGCGACGGGCGAATCAAGTTGTATGGGCATTTGATCGCCCTGGAATTGCGCCGGCGGCATCCCGAGTTGCTGACCACGGGTGCGTACTTGCCAGTGCAAGTCACGGGGGCTCGTGCGGCCCACGTTTGTGCTTTCATCCGTCGATCGGGCTCAAGTGCGGCGATCATTCTGGTCCCAAGATTGGTCGGTGAACTGGCCAGCCCGTTGGGAACGGCTCCCATCGGCAGCGAAGTCTGGAAAGACACCGCCATCGTTCTGCCAGCAGAACTCACCTCGCAGTCCTGGAAAAACCTGTTCACGGGTGCGGCGATCGAAGCGAAGACCAGCCTGCCTGTCAGCCAGATCCTGCAACGATTTCCTGTCGGTTTGTTGGAAACCTCTGTTCGCACCGAAGCTTGATCCTCCATTGATTCGCGAATCCAGATTACACGACTAGACCACATCCACTTAACGGAGGCATCGCGCGATGCAGAAGACCGCTTAGTCTTACCCCTGTTTCAACGCGACACGTCAGTGCGACACGCACTAGGAAGGGAGTGCCCGATGATTACCGATGATCCCCTGTGGTACAAAGATGCGGTGATCTATGAAGCTCACGTTCGCGCCTTCAGCGATTCTGTGGGTGACGGCTATGGTGACTTCAAAGGCCTGACCAGCAAGCTCGATTACTTGCAGGATCTTGGCATCACGGCCATCTGGCTGCTGCCCTTTTATCCCTCGCCATTGCGAGACGATGGCTACGACATCGCCGACTATACGACGGTGCATCCTCAATACGGGACGCTGGACGACTTCCGCGAGTTCCTGGGGCAGGCTCATGATCGTGGCTTGCGCGTCATCACCGAACTGGTCATCAACCACACGTCCGATCAGCACCCATGGTTCCAGCGAGCTCGACGAGCCCCCGTGGGCAGTGTCGAACGCGACTTCTATGTCTGGAGTGACACGCCGGAGAAATACCACGACGCTCGCATCATTTTCAAGGACTTCGAAGTCTCGAACTGGACTTATGACAACGTCGCCAAGGCGTATTTCTGGCATCGTTTCTATTCGCATCAGCCCGATCTGAACTTTGATAATCCCGCTGTTCAGGAGGCGTTGTTCCCGCTGCTCGATTTCTGGTTCCAGATGGGAGTCGATGGCCTGCGGCTGGATGCCATCCCGTATCTCTTCGAGCGCGAGGGAACCAACTGCGAAAACCTGCCGGAAACGCATCAGTTCCTGAAAAAGCTGCGCAAGCATGTCGACGATCACTACCCGTCACGCATGTTCCTGGCGGAAGCGAATCAGTGGCCCGAAGACGCCGTCGCCTACTTCGGTGAAGGAGACGAATGCCATGTCGCGTTTCACTTCCCGGTGATGCCGCGCCTCTTCATGGCGATGCATATGGAAGACCGCTTCCCCATCGTCGATATTCTCAACCAGACGCCGGCGATTCCCGCAAACTGCCAATGGGCGATGTTCCTGCGCAACCACGACGAACTGACGCTGGAAATGGTCACCGATGAAGAGCGTGACTATATGTATTCCGCGTACGCTCATGAGCGACGAGCCCGCGTGAATCTCGGCATTCGACGTCGTCTGGCACCGTTATTGGGGAACAACCGTCGTCGCATCGAACTGATGAACGGACTGCTGTTCTCGCTGCCGGGGACGCCCGTCATGTACTACGGCGACGAAATCGGGATGGGTGACAACATTTATCTGGGCGATCGCAACGGCGTCCGAACGCCGATGCAATGGAGTGCCGATCGCAACGCGGGCTTCTCGCGAGCGAACCCTCAAAAGCTGTACCTGCCCGTCATCATCGATCCGGAATATCATTACGAAGCGATCAATGTCGAGGCCCAGCAGAACAACCCCAGTTCGCTGCTGTGGTGGACCAAGCGTCTGATCAATCTGCGCCGCATGCATAAAGCCTTTGGACGGGGCACGATCGAGTTCCTGCAACCGGCGAACCGCCAGATCTTGGCCTTCATTCGCGAATACGAAGACGAACGAATCCTGATCGTTGCCAATCTCTCTCGCTTCGTTCAGTACGTCGAACTCGATCTCTCACAGTTTGCGGGAATCTCGCCCGTCGAACTTTTTGGCGGAACCCCCTTCCCCAAGATTGGCAACCTGCCCTATCTCCTGACGCTTTCGCCACACGCGATCTACTGGTTCTCGATCTCATCTCAAAAGTCCGAAGTTCATCATCGGCCTGCGGTCCCCCTAAAGAATGTTCCCGAGATCTGGGCGCTGCGCCCTTGGGAAACGCTGTTTGAGCCCTCCGGAATTCGCCGACTGGAAGAGGCCTTCAGGCAGTATGTCGATCGAGAGGAAGTGACGGGCCCCTGGCGTGCTCTTCGCGGAGTTCGCCTGCGTGAATCGTTCGCGGTCCCTTACGGTCAAAAAACCGCACGCATCGCCGTCGTCGAGATCGAGTTTGATCGGGGTACACCTGAAACACGCGTCCTTTCGCTCACCTATGCTTCGGACGAAGAAGCGGCCAATTGGACACCGGGAAGTGAGCCACGCATTATCGCTCGAATCGCGGGAACCCAACCTGGATATCTAATCGATGGCCTGGCCAGCCCTGCGTTTTGCGAAGCCATCCTGGATCGCGTGATCACCGGACAGGCGATCCAGGGAACCGACGGGGGAGCACTGGTCCCATGGCGAAGCTCGGCCTTCAATGAGCTACGCGGGCCGGAAGACGAACCACTCCCCTCTTCCGTCAACCTGACTCTGCAAGCCAACCGATCGATTCGCTACGGCAACCGACTGGTGCTGAAAGGTTATCGGCGCGTCGACGAGGGATCGCACCCCGAAATCGAAGTGGGCAAAGTACTCACGGAAGAATTTCATAGCAATCTCGTCGCGCCCCTGGCGGGTTCCATCGAGTATCGCAGTCGGGGTCGCGAACCGGTGACGGTGGCAGTGATTCATGGAACGGTCCCCAACGAAGGGGATGCCTGGCAACGTACCCTGGATCAGCTAAGCGTCTACTACGGGCAAGTCGTGGCCCTGCCGCCGCCCGAGAAACCGCTGCCTTCACCGTGGCATCGTCAAGCGGGTGAACAAGTCATCGCCCCGCCTGATGCGGTCTCGGAACTGATGCGCAGTTTTCTCGAGCAGGTTAAGCTCTTGGGCAAACGCCTGGGAGAACTACATCTGATGCTGGCTCACGCGGTCAGTTCGGCGGAATTCATTCCGGAACAGATTTCGATGCAGTATCAGCGATCT
>CBIHQO010000530.1:0-5240 GCA_966211735.1 uncultured Schlesneria sp. | reverse complement strand
CGCTATTTTTGCAGGCGTCAACGGCCAATCCCGACTTTCACCACGGGCTGCTAGCTCACTCCCAGGTTCTGATGCTCTTGTGCCATGAAACGGGTGACTCGATCAATCCCCTATTTCGCATTTTTGAGCTATTTACTCTAGGTTCTTATCAGGTCTCGAAATGTCTCAGTGCGATGGGTCGCCTCAAGACCTTCCCGAGCCACTGAAAGACGTTCGCACATCAACCTTTGGGCGAGATCGGCCAAATCAGGAACGATCGCGCTTGTCGCCTCGAACCTTACGAAATGGCAGAATTTGTCAGTCCATGGCAGTGTTTTGGGGGGGTACCGATTTTGTCAGCGAGATGTCTAGCGAGATTTTGAGAATTGACAGTATGGAACTGACACATCGATCGGCCTCCTACGAAAACGGCCACACCTGTTGACCCCAGTTTCGGCGGGTCGACACGTGTGGCCGTTGGTTACGGTCCACTGATTTTCAGTACGTGGTCGGTGTTCGTTATGCCATATCTTGCGTGACTCGAGCTAGACGGTGTTTTGGGTATTTCGCCATTTTCCGCGAAATGTCTCGCCACTCGCGGGTGGTGCTCGCTTGCGAGGCCGAACGTCACTGACAGTTTTTGACACCCCAGGACAGTTTTTGACATTGGGGGACAAAAACGGCCTGTTTTTGGCGGTTTTCCTCAAAAAAGTGGATGTTTTGTGACAGATCAAATTCGTCTCGATTCAGATCAATTCACGAGTTCATCTCTGACTTGGGGCCCTGAGTCACGGTGATGATCTGTAGCTTGGATCAACAGAGTGATTTCGTCGCGGCAGGTGGTGCGAATAAGGGCGCACCACCTTCACAAGCATTCGCTATTGGTCGAAACTCTGCGCCACCCATGTCCCTTCCACATCTCTCACACTCAATGTCGCCGCCAGTGGCGCAAGGCGAGATTGGCTATCTCGCTATTCAGCTTTAGGTACTGTCCTAATAAATTGGACATGAGACTGACCAGCTAATCTGGGGGTGCCTTTTCGTGGCTTCCAGCCAGCCCTACAGCACCCACATATCGCCTTTTTTCAAATGTCGGATAACCTCAGGCAGTTTCACTTGTGTTGGGTACACAGCCCCGTCAGACCCCGTAACATCGAAATACAAGATCACCTGCCATTCACCAGATGTCGAGCTTTGACAGATGTAGATATCCGTCACTTTCATTTTTGTGTTCGGCTCGCATGCGATTGTGTCGCCGATAGCAAAACCCGGTTTACCTGTGTGTTGCTGCATTGTCATTTTCCACGGACTGACACGCCCGCTTCCGTGGCTTCCAAAGAATCAGGTAGGCGGAGAGAAGGGTTAGGGGTGCGGAAGCGGGCAAATAGGAAACTGACCACTCCCGGTAATCCGCTTTTTTACGCTGCAATTCTTGAACCTGTTCAAGACGGTTCGCCACCATCTTCGAATAACGAGGGGTGTGTGCAATCCAGATTGGGAACTGCGTCTGGTAGCCAGTCCAATAGGCGCGTTCTCTGAGCAACCAAATCGAATTCTGCCGCTGAAGAATTGGAAAGCCCCACAACGTCAAAGTCACTTGGCTTCTCGCCCACATTCCCATCACCACCAACGCCATCACCAGCGAGACAACGCCCGCCTTTCGTCGCCAGCCGTGGAAGAAGGTATACATTTGAGGTCACCAACCAAAATCAAATTCTCTTTGGTTGCTCTGCTTCTTAAAGAGCCTTGCAAACTTTTCCCGAAAGTCATCCATGTTATCGCACAGTTGCATGACAGTCACCGTTTTTGTGATTTGGTCATGTACCTGATCTCTGCCAAATTTCTTCAACCACTGATGATGGTTTTTCAAAAAACGGGGATTGGGATTCTTCTTCCGCAATTCTTTACCAATATCACTGTCCACTGCATCGTACACAAACTTCATCACATATTTGCCCCACCGTAACGGTCGATTGCGAGGGGAATATGTGATTCCCTCCAGCCTTGCCAATTGCATCCAGAATTCTTCCGGGAACATCTTCGCCCATTCCTGCAAATCCTCTGCGATGAATGCCTGAAACTTCAACTGCAAATCTCGTTCGGCGCGTACTTTTTGGAAGCCAGTGGCCTCGTCAATCAAGGCAATGATGCCGATTTTCGCGCACGCACGAACAACGATTTCTGCCTGTGCCGCCAAATGCAACTGGTTCTTCTTCAGTAGCAGTTGCTCTCTCGCTTCTAGGTATTTGTGGCAGATGTCCACAAGCGTTGTCGCCTCAAAGCCATTGGCGATTTGAGGGTTGCCGGGCACGACAAATTGAAAATCGTGGCCCCCGGAGAAATCACCTGAAATCAAGGGATTATTGCGCAAATATCGCTGAATATCGCTACTGTCGCGGCCCCCGGTCAATACTCGCACGTTAGGACAGTACCGCTTTTGAGTTTGCAGTACTTAATCTGCACGCGGAAAGTGTCAAGATGGCGGGGCGTCAACTATCGAATCCCATACCGAAGGTGTCCGAGGCGACGACGTTAACAGATGAAGACTTTGTCTGATGAGCAACGCCCGGTGCGATGGGCACCCGATCGGTGGTTGTGATCCTAGCGACAGGTGATGTTGTGTACCTGTTTCCAAGATGGTCGGCAGCCATTCAATCGGGTGGTGGGTGGGAGCGGAGGCGGTACCACCTCGAGGGAGTCCGACACTCCCTATATCGTCGCTGCTCCAACCACATGCATCGAAGCTGAGGAAGCCTCACTTCATCAATCCTGCTTTGACCATGGCTTCGAGAACTGGCTCAACATCGCTAACGTTCCGGATACCTGCGACGCTGCACCGGATCAGTCCGGGGCTTCCCTGATTGCCGCCTTCAACGGAGACTACCACGAAGGTGGATGGCTCCGGAAGATGATGCACCTGACTGCACCCTGACACGCATTTGCACTATCGTGGCGACGAGCGATCAGTTTCTCGCCGCCATTTGGAGTCAGCGATGTCGAGTCGGAAGCCGGGCTACACCGTCGGCATCGCTGTCTTGGCACTCATCCTTTCCCTGCCGCAGATTGTCGGCGGGTTGGTGACAGGATGGGAAGTCTATCACCGAGTACGAACAGGTCAGCCGTATCAGTTGTTTGGTCCGACGCCAATTCATCACATTCTGGAGCTTTCCTCTTTCTGGAGAGGGAAGTTTGCGATTATTGGTGCGTTCAACCGATTAGACGGCAGTTCTGACAAACGGACGATCAAGTTGACAGATCCCGAAACAGGTGAGGTCAGCCAACTGGATCCCAGCTTTTCGTCAAATAGTTTTCGTAGCATTGTCCCGTTCGTGGCGGGCGATCGAATCTGGGTTCTCGGCAGGAATGGGTCGTTCGAGATCGTTGATGGTGCCCTGCAAGACTCGAAACTCGTGGCACCCCCTCTTGCCGAATATGATGGGCGGAATTTCCTGTGGAAAGGCGATCCAGCCCTCATCAGCATGAGCCCGGCTGGATTTACCGTTTCAGCATTCCAAAACGGGATCTGGACCGCCGTTGGTCATGTTGATGTTCCGGATTTTGGGCGGGAACGGAATTTTGGCGACATCCCGATTCGTTTCGCGATGGGATCTTTTTTTAGCGGAACATCGCGGATTCAAGTTCTGAATTCAGAAGATGGGCTTCATGTCTTCCTTCACAATGAGGGGCGGCTATTTCACCACAAAGGCCTCGACCTGAACGTTGAACCGCTGCCCGCTTTGACCACGTCCGGCGGTTCCAATTCAAATGCCCCGCCGACTTATCTGGTCGCCCCGGATCACCCGGTCTCCGCGCTGAAGGCGTCCAACTCTGATAGCGACTTGGCGGGTTGGTCTCTCATCGGCGATAGTCCCGTGATCGGAAATCAAGGACAGGTATCTGCCTTCGGAATGCTCATCGCAGGCCAGCCTGCCGCATTGATTGTTGAGAATGCGATGTCCGGAAATGCCGTCGGACGCATCTACAGACACGATGGCACAACCTGGAACGAAGTCGAGTCACTGGCGTTTCCATTTGGATCGTTTCGCTTCCGCGCTGTGACGACTCATGATGGTCAACGTTCGTATGTCGTCACATCGACCGCGACAGGTGGGTGCTATGTCTATGCCCTCGATTCGACGGGAATCCGTAAGGTCAAGTACTATGATGAGAACGCGACCTCATGGGTCACTTCGTTTTATCTACTTGGTCACGCTCTGTTCGTGCTATTGATCTTGGGGATTGTATTGGGAGCCGCAACCGGGCTTTTAATGCGATGGTTCACAAAGCCCGAGTATGAGTTTGGCACGCAAACAGTCAGGCTGGCCTCACTGGGATGGAGGGGTGTCGCTCGGTTGATCGATCTGGGTTTGATCACGTCAACGACGATTGGTCTTGGATGGCTGATGACCCGTGGCTTCGATTGGCAATCGCTGATTGAAGCTCTCAATATGAAGGTGCCGCACCCGACAATACCCATCGCTCAGAGAATTGCTGCCATTCTGGGAATCTGGCTCGTCGCAATCGTCTCGGCGATGCTGACGACTCAAGCTGTCTGGGGCATTACGCCGGGCAAATGGCTTTGTGGGTTGAGAACATTGCGAACGAGCCTTCGCCCTTGCCGATATACGCGCAGCCTCGCACGTGAGATTGTGTTCTTCGTTGATTGCTGTAACTTTATCTGCTGGACACCAGGAATTGTCAGCATCGCATTCACCGATCGGCGCCAACGGCTGGGTGATCTCGTTGCTGACACAATTGTCGTCGAGTGGCCGGCCAACAACTGAGGTTCGGGCAGTCTGCTATTCGCGACACGCTATTCGGTGACCTGCCTAATAATCGACGCCTCCCCTTTTCTGATCCGCGACAGGGGTGGCCGGGTCTGGAGCGGCCTGGAGCATCTTCGCGAAGCCTCGGTTTGCCTCAGCTGTGTTTGCAATCAAGGTCGATCGACTTTCAACCGGGGCTTCCCGTTGGTCCAGCCTCCTGAGGTGGGAAATCAGCAGGCTGTCTTACAATTCCGTCCGAAAAATTAAGGAATGTCTGGAACGCGCTGGCTTTCGCTGCGAGATCAAATAGTTTGAGTTCCGAGTGCGACTCATCGAAATCATCGGCGACTCCACTGGCTTCAATTCCCGGAGGGATGGCAGGGTCTCGGCTGGTGATCTGTCGTCCCTAACGGGACTCGGCGATCCTCATGTCACGCTACCCACCGTCGAAACGGTGGGCTATTGTCGGTCGTCCCTCGCGGGACTAAGGGCGTT
>CBIHQO010000529.1:0-5240 GCA_966211735.1 uncultured Schlesneria sp. | reverse complement strand
AGATGACTGCCGAATGGCTGGACAAAGTCGGGCAGGTGGCGGCAAAAATGAAGCGAGATAATCCCGAGATGGTCGCGGGGATCGTGTCGCTGGCCGACTTGCTAAGCGTGCCGCCCTATGTCGACAAAGAAAATCGCGATGATGTCGTGGCGACGAAGGTTCGGATCTTAGGGAATGCCAGGTACGAACATTTTCTCAACAATCTCTGGAGCCGAAACAAAGAGGACAGTTCCCAAGATCAGGTTCGAATCCTGATTCGGGTTCAGGAGAGTGCTCAGCCGGAACTGAAAGAAGCCTGCTTCACGAACCTGTTGCAGACCAGTCGGCAGGAATTGTCCGATCAAACTTTTATTACTGGTCTGTCGCACTTGATGACGCAGATCACTCATGCGGTGGTTTCAACATCATTTCGAGCGACCTTGTGTGCCGGCTTGATGAGCCTGGCAATGCTCTGGGCAGCACTACGACATCTGCGACTGGCATTTCTAGCTTTCTTGCCGACGTTGTTGGCTGTGGGGTTGGTCCTCGGGATCATGGGTTGGTTGGGATTGAAGATTGATATGTCGACGGCCCTGGTTGCCGGGGTGGTGATTGGCCTCTCCGTCGATGATGCTGTGCATTGTCTGTTGCGCTGGAAGCAAGAATTGCGAGCCGGCCGTCCTTCGGACGAAGCGTTAAAGGTGGCGTATGCGGGAAGCGGTCCCGGAGTTGTCCTTTCCAGTTCCGCGGTCAGCCTGGGATTCCTCGCGATGCTGTATAGTGAGTTCGTGCCTATGTCCAGTTTTGGTTGGCTGGTCGCAGTGGCAACCGCAGGGGGAAGCCTGGGAAACCTCGTTGTGATTCCTGCGATTCTGGCACTCGTGACACGACGGACGGCGTGACGAATCGCGTCGTGGAATAATCGGCGATGACGGATTCTGAACCCACCTCAAATGGATCATTTCAGCCCAGGTGTTGGGGACTGGCAGTCTGCCTGATCGTCGCTGCCGTGCTCCGTGGAGGCGTGCTGTGGTTGCACTCGCACGAATTGACCCATGATCGCGACGCCTATCTGGGGATTGCGCGTAGTGTTGCCGAGGGAAGGGGATATTCCGATGTCGATCGCCTGACGCCAACGGCGTTTCGCCCCCCTTTGTTCACTCTGCAGCTGGCGGGATTGATGTTGATCGTGCCGACGGCTGCTGCGGTCGCGATCATTAACTTGTGTTGGGGAGTCACAGCTGTCTGGGCCGTCTGGTGGGCAGGGTATTGGCTGGGATTGGGCCGCTGGTCGACGTTGGCCGCATTGCTTGTCGCTGTCGATCCGATGTTGCTGCAGTATTCCGCTCAGCCGATGACGGAGGTGACTTGTGCCGGGTTAGTCGCACTTCTAGTCTTGTGGATTGTCCGCCGAGATCGCTCCGAGTTCGTTCAGCAGTTGGTGATCGGGATTGTGTTCGGATGCCTCGTGCTGTGTCGACCGACATTCTGGCCCTTTGCCGGACTGATGTTCGTTGGATGGGGGATTGGTGCGACGGTGAAGTTCAGTCGTCGCTCCCATGATCGATCGACCTCCTGGGGTTCGCTATTCCCCTGGTGTCTTGTGGCAGGGACATTCATCGTAGTTGCGCCCTGGGTGATCCGGAATCAGTTGGCGATGGGATCACCGATCCTGATGACGACTCATGGTGGCTATACGCTGCTGCTGGCGAATAATCCGGTGTTTTACTCTGATGTCGTTGATCGGGGCTGGGGAGCGGATTGGGGGCAGCACAGTTTCGAGGAGTGGCAACACGATTTGCAGAGCCGTCTGGACGAAGCCGTCGGGCCAGATGCCTCGGAGATCGCTCGCGATCGATGGCAAAGTGAGCAGGCTCGTCAGTTTATTGCAGCGAATCCAGAGCGATTTCTGCGAGCGGTTGGTTATCGCTTTCGCAGCCTCTGGAGTACCGTTCCACAGAGTGAAGCGGCAGCAGTCGCGAATCCGAAGCTGATTCAGTTGGTGGGATGGTATTACACCGCCGTGGAGATCTTGTTCGTGGTTGGCATGCTGGTTGTCGCTGCGTCTGGTCTGAAAGAGACTGGACGACAGGAGTGGTGGCCGCTGTTTGCACTGGTACTGACCGTGCAGATTGTTCACTTAGTCTATTGGACGAACGCTCGCATGCGAGCTCCGATTGTTCCGGCGATGAGCTTATTTGCAATCGCACCATTGGCTCGAAAGTCACCGTCGGCGTCGTCTGCATTGGTCGCATCTTCGGCAAAGTGAACCTCGTTGACTGCATCGGCAAGAACTGCCGGGTCTTCTCAGGCATCGCATCAATCACAGCACGCTCATTCCTGTTGCTGATTCCAGGACCCCTCCTAGGAATGTTCGGAACTGAATCCGGCTGGCGATTGAATTCGGCAGAACTTGCTTGTTCGACGGTGCGGTCGAGGACCGATGATTGGGGTGCTCCCTCTTCCTGTTGTATGCAGTATTGCGTCGAGCAGCAGGTTGGCTGCACGACGTTGATTTGGCCACTTACACCGTGAGCGATTCAATGACGACTTTCCGTAGAACTTCTCTGGCTGTCGCATCCTTGATTACGGCGGTGGCCTTGTCGGGATGCTGTGTGACATCGGTTTCATCCAAACGAGCATGCCAGACGCCTGCGGTTCAGCCGAATTACGAGCAACCGATTCCTCAAGGAATTGCCCCCGAAGAATCTTGGCCGAATCCGACGCCACCCGTAGAGTCAGCCCCAGCTCCGGAACCCTACGTTCCACCAACTCCAGCGCCCACTTCGGCCAGTCGCAAGTTCGGAACGAAGACAACCATGAAGCTGAAGCAATACGGCGATGGTCTACGCGACACGTTTACCAGGTCGTAGGTTGACCGTCGATTCGCAGTCAAAAGATTGACTGCTTACCTTTGACCAGAGACGCTCGATTCTCAGGCAACGCGGCCCGGCTTCATCCGGATAGTCGCCGGAAGTTCCTCTTCGATCCCCAAGGCGGTTGAATTCTCGGCTTCGACTCTAGTGGCAATCCCAATCTCGATCGTTGGGCTTTGGTCCACCAGAGGCGTTCGCAGACGGTGGCGCGTGGCGAGAGTTAACATTGCGGGCAGTGTGACGAGCGACACGAACAGGCAAGCTCCGACACCAATCGTCAACACCGCCCCCAGACTATGAAGTCCGCGATGCGCTGCGACCATCATGCTGCCAAAGCCGACCATCGTCGTGGTCGATGTCAGCATAATGGCGTTAATTGTGCTCGGGGTTGTGCAATAGACTCGATCGGCCTGAGACCGGCTGTCATGGATGATGTGGACGCCATTGTCGACACCGATCCCCAGAATTAACGGCAGAATGATCAGGTTCGCCGCGTTGAGTGGGATGTCGAGTATCACCAGGAGTCCAAAGGTAATTCCCATCCCGATAGCAGGCGGAAGGATCGCCAGTAAAGAATCGCGAACAGCGCGGCGGTCGATCAGTATTGCCGTTGCAAAGGCGAACCCCGCGTAGGTTAGCAGCAACAGTCCCGGCGACCAGGGAATGTGACGCGAGTGCAGCGCGAAGCCTGTCGCCACCGTCAGCACCATGGGTGGGGTGAAATTCCAGAGCAAACGGTCTTTGCGTGAGAAATCCAGCAACAGTGTGATCATGATCACTGCCAGTGCGTAGACGGCGCAGATTTCATAGCTACTTTTGATCTGTTGGGCCGCTTCGAAGTTCTGCAGCGGAACTCCCGTGACCTCGGGATCGACCGAACGGATGTCGGTCACAAACTTCTCCAGTGGCTCCATATCCCAAACTTGATCCTTGGGATAAACCTGGAGCAGCCACTGCCCCTGAGGACTGACAAAGCGGTTTTTCAGTTCGGCTGGCAAGTCGCTCGGATCAACAGGTTCGGGATCTGATGCCGCAGCGATCGCCTGAAACTGGGCGAGCAGTGAGTATGCCATTCGATATTGGAATTCGCCCAGGAACATCATCTGTTCCTGCAACGGCATCGTGTCCAGCGTGTTCAGGAATTCATCCAAGTTACGCTCAATCCGTCGAGATGCCGGATCCGTGCGGCCTTTCATCGACTCGCAGAGTTCGTTGAGAACTCGTCCAACATCAGCGGGGTTCAGTGGAGACGGAGCAGGAGGCTCCGCCGGAACTCTTGAAAGCTGTGCGTTGAAGCCCTGGACCAATAGCTTGGTTTTGGTGGCCGGATGCTCGGGCAACCGGGAGGCCAGTTCCTGAACGTGATGAACGGTTGGCAAGGCTTCCAGTCGGCGCTTCATCTCGCGCGCCTGCTCGGCAGTATCCGCGACCGAGATGGCATACAGCAGCGAGTGGTCAGAGGACTCGAAGATATGCTTCTGTGCTTCGACCGATTCCAACCCTTCTGCCTGCAAGTGCAAAAGATTGTGGTCATAGATAACCAGTGGCTTGGGAACCGGACCGCTCCAATCGAAAGAGCGGTAGCCGATGTATCCAATCAATCCGAGCGAGAGTATCAGCACGAGGCCGGGATGGTTCAGCGTCGCATAGCGTAGCCCTCGTGCCTGGAACGGCGTCGGTAGTTTGTGTGGTTCTTTGTTTCGATCAGCCAAAGTGACAATCGCTGGAAGAAACGTGAACGCGGCCAGGGCACACAGCATGATTCCGCCGCCGGCGATGATTCCTAGTTCCGCGACGCCCAGAAACTCAGTGAACGTCGCGCAGAAAAATGCGAGAGAGGTGGTGACGGCCCCCGTGACAATCCCGCCACCGACGCTACCCGACGTTTCTACCAGAGCAGCTTGCAGGCCCAGGCCTTGATGTCGTAGTTCCAGGTATCGCGCCAGGATATGAATGGAAAAGTCGATCCCTAAACCGATCAGAATGGCGACGAACGAGACGGAGAGAATATTTAAATGACCGACAACGGCGGTTGTGTAACCAAATGACCAGGCCATTCCCACAATCAGCATCAGCAGTCCCAGAACGGGATGTAGAAAGCCTCGGAACCCCACGAACAGGATCAGGGCTACACCCAGGTACGAGATAATCGAAGCCATCATCGAGTCGGTCTGCGATCGCCGCATCTCATCGTTTTCCAGAACGGGAATGCCGGTCAGCGAAATCCGAGCGGAGGGGAATTGATGTTCAGCCTGCTTGATCAGCGTCCGTAGTCTGTCGATCGAGGCCGTAGCTCCTTCAAACGAGCGAGCGGTATTGACGGGTGATGCCATGACGAAGCCCATCGTGCCATCGTCATTCAGCAAGTAGACGGTCTGGTTTTCC
>CBIHQO010000528.1:0-5243 GCA_966211735.1 uncultured Schlesneria sp. | reverse complement strand
CGTTATGCCGAGCGACTGGCGATGCAAACGGGAGCGGATCTCTACCTGGTTCATGCGTTTGGTCGACCCGTCGAGTTAACCGTTGCGGCTCAAACGCACCCCTATGACCTTCAGCACGAAGAGAAACTGAACCGCCTGCTGGTCGATTCCCCATTGGCGAATCGAATCATCCGGCTGCTCCATGCCGGCGGTGCCGGCGAAGTGATTTGCTGGCTGGCTCAGGAGCATCAATGTGACATCATCATTATGGGAACTCACGGCGCGGGCGCACTTCATCAACTGATCTTTGGCAGCGTGGCAGAGCACGTTCTGGAGCACGCTCGTTGTCCGGTGTTGACGATTCGCGATCGGCCTGCGAATGAACCTCCTTTGGAACAACCTCTTGTCGTGCCGATTAAAGCACCGCGCTATATGTGATCCGCGCTATATGTGATCCGGCCCCGGCCAGGCTCTTAAGCTCAGCGCTGCCTGATCACATCGCCTTTCCATTCATGAAGGTCCGTCCGGGTTGCAGGCGAGTCAGCGCCTGACCGGACAGCGTTCGAATCCGGGGATCTCCATCCTGCAGCAGCGCATGGAGATCGTCGATCGAAGCTGACGTAGCCATCTCGGCGATCATCTCCATCGCACGGAGTCTTAATTCAGGCTGGCTGACCGAGTCTGTGGACCGCACGTAGGCCAGCAGCGGGACGACTCCGCTTGGTCCTAGTCCCCGAATCTGATCTTCGTACAGGAACGACGCCTTACTACGACCGATCAACGCCAGCACGCTGGTCAGCCGATCACGAAGTTCGGAATCTTGCGCGGGACGCAAGACCAATAGGGGCAATTGCCACCCTGTTGCTTCCACGGGGTTAAATTGAGTTGGCTCAGGAATTGGTTGACCCGCAGAAAACGTGACGCACTCGCCAGGCTGAATCGTACAATTCATCGACGGCAACTGCAGTTCGATGGCAGTATTCGCCACGTCCTGGCAGGACATTGCATTGTTCGGAAGTGCCTTCCACTGCATCTCTGCCGAGGAGGGACAGGTGAAGACATTTGTCATCGTCGGCTGCCGCGGAGCGGATGGAGCACAAATTTCCATTTCTGCCGTGGCCGGCGCACGACACCACAGCTCTCCCGTCACGAGCTCCACTTTTTCGGCACGATGCAGCACCAGGTCTGTTTCATGATTTAATCGAACCAGCGCATCACAGCCGGTGCGGATCTCGCACAAGGAAGTTGATCGAGTGCGGACTCTCGCAAACGCCGGCAATGAGACGCGCTGTGTTCCCGCGACAGAGGTCCAGTCGTGCGCGTTGGCGACTTTGTAGTCAACTGTTCCCGTCATCATTGAAATCTCGGCCACCGCCAAGGCAGGCGACGGGGACTGAAAGATGATGCCGACCGTTAGTAGCTACGTGCAGACACTGGCCAGACTGACCAGGCTCGAACTCCCTCGCGAGACTCGTGACTGGCCGTCCATTTGATTCGACTTTGGTTGCAATGTCCCCATCAACCGCTTGATCGCGGGTTCCACTAAGGGGGGGGAAAGTACCAGCGACAAGTCTTCATGCAGGAATTGCAGATCGGCCCATTGTTCGCGGCAAGACTCACAGCCCGCCAGATGCTGCTGCATCGCGGCGCATTCCTGCGGCGAGAGTTCGCCGTCCAGCGCCGCGTTCAGCGTCAGTGGTAGTGTTTCGCAATTCATATGTCACTCCGCAGCTTCGCCAGGCGGATGCGAAGCAGAGCCCGGGCCTTTGCCAGTCGCTCGTTCACGGTGGCGCGGGCCACCCCCAGCCATTGAGCCATTTCATCGTAGGTCAAGTTCTCGTAGTAGCGCAGCAGCACAACCTCGCGCAGGTCTTCGGGTATCGCTGCGACCTGTTGGATAACGATGGCTCGCTCATCTTCAGCCAGAGTGCCAGTCATACCGTCGGAGATGTCGGCCAAGTCTGCGTGTTGTTGTGCGGTCCCCATCGCCTGTTTTTGGCGAACACGATCGCGGCACCAGTCCACGCAAATGTTGTGAGCGATCCCCCGCAGCCAGGAACCGAACTGCTCGGGATTCGACAATGTCGATAGTCGAGCATACCCGCGGAGGAACACGTCTTGTGCCAGGTCGTCAGCATCGCTCGAACAGACACGCGACTGGCACATTGCCAGAATTCGCCTGAACCAACGGCGCGCCAGTTCCCCGTAAGCCGCCGTCTCACCGGCAACCACGCGGCGAACCAGTTCACCGTCGGTCATACCCTGTCCCCTTTGCGCCAGACCTTATGACAGAAGTCGTAATGCGTTCCTGATCAGGCTGGCACAAAATCTGAATCACTCCGTTTTTACGCAATCGCGCACTTTCTGCCAGTCTGAAGTGGCCGCGTCGACGACTCCTATACCAACCCGCTCGAAGGCCCTGGCAGGGCCACCGAACGCTTGGGATGGCCCGACTAACTGCGACCGCTTGCAAAGGAGACGATCATGAAACCGTGGAAACGAATCGGATGGGCGAGCGGACTCGCCGGAGTCGCCTTAATTGCCGCAATGTCAGTGATCGGAACGTCGAGCAGCAAGGCGGTCGACAAACTGCGAACCGCTGCAACGGGTGCTGCAGACGGCAAGTTGATCATGCACGAATGGGGGACGTTCACGTCCTTCTCGGGCTCGAACGGTGTGCAACTCGATTTTCGCCCTCTCATCAACGACGATTTACCCGAATTTGTCTTCGATCGAAGAATGCAAGCCGGAGTTCCTCTGTTTAGCAAGCGCCTCATCCGAGCCCAAATCAGGATGGAAACGCCCGTCACCTATTTCTATACGGATGAAGAACGAACGGTTCGAGCGAAAGTCGATTTTCCGAATGGACTGTTGACCGAATTCTATCCGCCCGTCGTGGCGATGACGCCCCCTTACGACAGCACGAAAGAGAGTTCCCGCCCCTTTGACAATTCGACCCTGGATTGGGGCGAAATCGACTTGATCCCGGTCGCCAAGCTGGCCCCCGCTGTTAAAGACGAGCGGACCCGGAAGTGGTTGCATCAGATCATCCAGGACCGTGTCACTCCGACGGCCGGAGCCTACAACCACTATTACTATGCTCGCGAAACTGATTCGGCTTATGTTCACCTGCGTCACTCGCTCTCACCCGAACTGGCGGCTCTGAGCAGCGATCACCTCGAAAAATTCTTGTTCTATCGCGGCGTCGGTAAATTCGAACAGCCGCTGCACGCCGTGATTTCCGATGATGGCCTGATCAAGGTCACCAATTCAGGAGACCAGCCGATTCGATCACTGTTCCGAGTGACAGTGGCCGCGAAAGCAATTGAGTTCTCTTTCATCAACGAAGTCGCCGCAGGAGCGAGCGTCGAATTTCCAAAGACGACAATACCCATCCAATTGCCAGAGCTGCAGCAGCGCGTCATCGACGCACTGGTGGCCGAAAAGCTGTACCCCAAAGAGGCCGCTGCCATGGTCAAGACCTGGGCCGATTCCTGGTTTGCCGAAGAAGGGACTCGGATCTTCTACATGGTTCCGCGCGAAGCCACCGACAAATTGCTCCCGCTCACGATCTCGCCACCGCCGGACGAATCAGTTCGCGTGCTCGTGGGCCGAGTCGAAGTGATGTCGCCCAGTGTCGAGAAGCAACTCATGGAGATCGTCCAGGCCCATGCTGTCCGTCGAGCGGAATGGTGGAAGCAGGAGGTCGAACCGAACAAGCAGCGCGATCCGCTGCCCATCCCTGCCGAACTTCTCAAGCTCGGTCGATTGGCAGAACCTGCATTGGTTCGCATTCATGAACTCGCCAAGGACAATGCTGTCGCACAAGAAGCGACTGCTCTTCTCCACGAGTGTCGACGCGCACTGGAAAAAGCGGGAACCTAAACGACGTTTCCCTCGCACTTCCGTCATTCCCGCGGAGGCGGGAATCCAGCGAGTCACGTGGCAGTGTCGATACATGAACACGAATTCTGGTTTCCCGCCTCCGCGGGAATCACGGAAACAGTCCCTACAAAATGGCCAATGGATTGCGACGTTCTTCCAACGTCCCTCGAGTCACCCCCACGCGATTGGAGGCATGCAACTCGCGCCAGACATCTTCGGCACGGATGCGTTGATTCAGCAGATCGCTGTACAGTCGCAATGTCCGCTGAATGTCTGCCGGTCGCTCCTCAAGGAACTCGATCCGAAAGTCCCGGACACCCAGTTCAATGAGTGACGGCAGTACTTCGGCCGCGCTTTGAGGGACCGCATTAAACAGCGTATTGCGGCAGCCGACATCCGCATGCAGGGGATGTTCGCTGCCGACTCGATCTCGTAGTTGCACCAGATGCGTGTCGCAAGGGCGACCGCAATTCGTCTTGTTCGTCCCCGGCGACAGCACCGCGCAGAATACGCAATGCTCCATATGAAACATCGGCATGTGCTGGTGAACGACCACCTCCAACCACGACGATGGAACCGCACCAACGAGTTTCAACAACTGATCGCGATTCATGTCGTAAGACGCCGTCAGGCGCGAGGCTCCTTGCTGGCGCAGGAAGTCGGCTGTCAGTTCATTCGTCGCATTCAACGAGTAATCAGCGACGACAGACACATTCCGCTGAGTATAGAACCGCAGCCCCGACAGATTGCGGACCAGGATCCCATCCGCCCCATGCTTGCCGATCGCATTGAACAGTCCCATCTCGTCGGGCTTCTGAATCCGCGGTGTCGCAAGATAGATCGTCAGACCCGCTTCGTGAGCAATCTGCACAGCCTCGCGGTACTCGCGAATATCCTGCAAGTCCGCATAGACGAGTTGCGATCCACTAGCCTGTTGTGATGCGATCCGGGCGACTTCTCGAATCTGATCGAGCGACCTGCAAAGCACGTGTAATCGCGGCGATGCTGATTCCGTCGCTGTCTGCTCGGCCCCTGCTGGCAGATGTGATCGTAGCGACGCGAGAGCAGACCCATTCGCTAACTGTCTTGACCGCGGGGTCTTCACCATGCGATCTAACTGAGCCGCCAGTTCCTGACGCAGTTTCGACAAGACACTCAACGGCACCATCGGCCCACCGACAATCTCCGCCTGCAGATCCTTCAACTCATAAACGGTATTGCCGAGCCGTCCCAGTTGCTCGGTAAGAAAATCCTGCGTGATCGGATGCCGCGTGGCCACCGGCAACGGCTCGCTCGATTGAACTCGCACTGATCGATTTGGGAGGGCGAGGCTCCCGCCGAGCCGCGATGAACATTCCGTTCCAGCTTGTATCTGCGGT
>CBIHQO010000527.1:0-5256 GCA_966211735.1 uncultured Schlesneria sp. | reverse complement strand
TTCGTTCGGGTCCGTTTGCGGTGGCAGGGGGTCTCGGCGGCGGCGGGGGCCTGTGGGGCGGGCGTCGGCCAAAGGGGTGGCGGCGGGGTTGGTGAAGGCGAGGATGTAGTCGTTGACGCCGGCTGTGCGTTTGGCAGCCTCCAGCATTTCGCTGCCGCGAGGGTCTTCGTTGAAGTAGAGCAACAGGCCCAGCAGGAACAGGCGGTCGGTGTCTCGCAGGTCTTCTTGAGTCCACGCGGCGACGACCGGCATCACTTGCGATTCCCAGGTCTTCACATTGCCGCCGAAGATCGTCGACAGCGTGTCGCCCGATTGCGGTAGCGTGGGATCAAGGTCGATGCTCTTTTTGAATTCTCGAACGGCCGACGAGTACTGCTTGAGCGCGGTAAACGTCAGCGCCATGCGGAAGTGCGCTTCGGGTCGTTCGGGGGCGAGATCGACGGCGTTCTTGTAGTTGACGTAAGCCTGCGCCCACAGGTTCTGGCGCAGCTTCAGGTCGCCCTGATTCTGTTGTTCGGCGCTGGCTCGTCGTGCTCCAGGGGCCGAGACCGTGGCGGCTCGCTTCGGGGTCCGCTGTTGTGCCTGGCCCTGATTGGGTCCGAGCGACGATTGGGCCTGAAACGATCCGGGAATGATGTTCGTTCCGCGATTCATTCCTGGGCCAGACGGATAACCCGGCATCCCCATCGGGCCGGGACCGAATGGCATTCCCGGCGGCACATTCACTGCGTGCGGCGGCGGTGCATTGGAATTCACATAGACACCGGCACCCAACGGCGCAGGAAGCGGGATTCCGTTCAACGAGGAATAACCGAACGCCCCTTGCGTCGGCATTGTTCCGCCCAGCGACAAGCCGGGACCGCCCCACCAACGTTGCCAGGGGAGCTGATAGTTGAGCTGATACTCATACACGGCTTGAGTCGGCACGGTACTGAATTCGGGCTGTGCCATCGCAGACAGCGGACTACCAACGACGATGGCCAAAGCCATCCACCGAAGACGAGACATGATTCACCTGCTGCAAAAGTTCGGCTGCGCACGCTTCCCAATTATGGGACTTGCAGAAGAGAGAGGTCAATTCGCGATCGCGCCCGCACGCACTTTTCGACAGGAGCGAGTGGAACTGCCGCGGAATGCCGATTGGGGCGAGGCGTTGCTAAATCGCAACGTCGACGCGCTTTTGGGAGGGCGAGGCGAGCCGCCAGTGTCGATGGTCTCGCAATCACATGCGCGGCTCGGCAGAAGCTTCGCCCTCCGAAGCACCGATCCACCACACACTGTTCCGCGAGTACAATCGCGCACGGTCACTTCAGGCGGTCGGTTTAGGCACAGTCACCAGCAGGTTGGCATCGCGAGCCAGCAGCCAGCGGCCGTTCTGCTTCTTCAAGATGGTCAGCGTATTGCCGGTCCGAGTGATCGTTTGATCGCTGCCGGGGGGCGTCACCACGACTGTCAGGTTGGTCCACATATAGGCGAGGTCGCCGCAGACGGTGATCTCCTGGATGTCGCTGGTGCCGTCAAACTTCGGCGAGGGTTGGCCTGGCATTGGCCGTGCGGCCGCGGCATAGGCGTCGCGCCCCCGCATAGGAGGCCGACCTGCGATCAGGAAGACGACATCTTCGGTCATTAAACCGAGAACGGTCTCGATGTCGCCCACCTTCGTGGCACTCATCCAGGTGGCAACGAGTTGACGGATTTCTTGTTCATCGTTTGTCATATCGTTTCCTTCTCCATTGAAGCACGGAAGCCGCATTACGGCATCGAACGTGGCTCGGCGTCAAGCAAATGTCGCACGAAGAAGTCCATCCGTCGGCGTTTTCCGTAAGGGGATTCGGCGGCGCCGTGACCGGCACCGGGGATGATCAACAGGTCGAAGTCCTTGTCGGCTTTGATCAGTGCGTTGGCGACCTGCATGGTTGAGGCCGGGTCGACGTTGCGATCCAGTTCCCCGACGACCAGCATCAGTTTGCCTGTCAGTTTGTCTGCATTGGTGACATTCGACTGGGCGGCGTAGTGGTCGCCGATGGGATGCCCCATCCACAGTTCGTTCCACCAGATCTTATCCATCCGATTGTCGTGACAACCGCAGTCTGAAACGGCCGCCTTGTAGAAATCTCCGTAGGCCAACATGGCTCGTGTCGAACTTTGGCCTCCGGCCGATCCGCCGTAGATGCCGACACGAGTAACATCGAGTTGTGGATACTTCTCGGCGGCGGCTTTGATCCAGTTGATGCGATCGGGGAAGCCTGAATCACCGAGGTTCTTCCAGCAGACATCGTGAAACGCTTTGGAGCGATGCGAGGTTCCCATGCCATCCATCTGGACGACGACAAAGCCCAACTCGGCCATCGACTGCACGCCGTGATAGGCGGAGAATGACTTGGGAGTGAAGGCGCTGTGGGGACCGGCGTAGATGTATTCGATGACGGGGTACTTCTTCGCTTCGTCAAAGTTCGTGGGCCGCCAGATCACTCCGAAAATATCCGTCGTCCCGTCACGGCCTTTGGCGGTGAATCGTTCGGGCGGCTTCCAACCCGTGGCGAGTAATTCGGACCAATCGCCTCGATCGATTTCACAGATCAAGGATCCATCCGCGACTTTACGAAGTTCAACGATCGGGGGCTGATCGACTCGCGAATAGGTATCGACCAGGTATTGCCGATCGGGCGAATAGTCGACGGTGTGAGTCCCGTCACCCGCCGTGAGCCACGTCAGACCGCTGCCGTCGAAATTGATGTGTCCGACGTGGATGTAGTACGGATCCTGACCGGTGAAGACGCCACTGGCTTTGAACGTGATCTGACGATGTTCCTGGTCGACGAGGTCGACTCCGCGGACGACCCACTCCCCGTGAGTGATCGGGTTCTTCACGTTGCCCGTCGCGGCATCGTACAGATACAGATGATTCCAGCCACTCCGCTCGGACATCCAGATGATCTCGTGAGCGTCGTCGACATAGTCTACGAATCGCTTTCCGGCGTAGTCGATGAATGTCGAGCTTTCCTCGTTGATGATTGCTGTCGCCGCGCGAGACTGTGCGTCGACCGCGATGATCCGCAGGACTTGATGACCACGCTGGTTGTAGGCGAATGTGAAGCGACTGGAGTCACTCGCCCAGCGGATCTCATCGATGCTCCACGGATTCGGGAATAGCTGGTCGTTGATAGTGTGAGGCTGGTTACTCGGGCTGGCGGCCGATGCCACTTCTTCCGATTCAGTCGGGACATCGAACAGGTAGACTTTCGGGTGGGCAATTCGATCGCCCGGCTTCAAGTAGTCGAACGAATGCAGCTTGGGCTGCAACTGGTCTTTCGGAGACGATTCGACCAGATAGACGGTATGCGTCTCGGCCTTGCGCGTCTTCAAGGCGACGAAGTGGGAAGAGTCGGGCGACCAGACGACGCCGGATTCGTAGGGATCATCGGCGGTTCCGTCGGTGCTGAGAGTCACTCCCATGCCGGATTGCTTGTGTCGCAGCACCAGATTGTGATTGCGAATCACGACTGATTTCTGTCCGTCCGGCGATTCTTCGCCGCGCGATCGCATGCGACCCCCGCGACGTGGTCGTTCTTGAGGTCGTGCGTCTTCAGCCTTCAGTAACTCGGCATCGGCCAGTTCGTTGGACTTGATGGCGTATTGCCAGCCCTTGCCTCCGGCATTGAAGCGAATCGACGCACCGTCCTCGGCAAACTCCAGCTTCTGCAGGTCCAGTCGATCGGATTCGATCTTCTTACCGAGCTTTTGCGATAAGGCCGCGGCGAGTTGTTCGTGATCGAATGCCGCTTGCCGTGAACCTTGAGCAGCGTCGATCACAACGAACTCGTGGGTGTTCGTGGTCAGGTCACGGCGATACCAGAAGTGAGTCTTGTCGGCTCCGAACCAGTGTGGTTCGACTTTGGCATGGGCGACCTTGTTGCGAGTCTGCTCGAACAGCTTCGCAGATCGTTCGTAATCGGATCGGGTCCCCTGAGCGAAGGCCGTCACGGAAAGTGTGATGATCAGACAAGACGGCGACAGGAGAGCCGATCGAAACATAGCATCTCGTCAGTTAAAAAGGCTGTTTCGGCGACGGGGGCCGTGTGACAATCGACCTTATCACGCAGTGCCGGTTCTTCGCTAATTCGAGAAGAGCACTGGCAGCTCAAAGCCGCCGCCAGTGGCACCCGATTGACAACCTACTTTGTGGCTTCGAGGAACTTTTCGTAGGCAGCGGCGACGTTGCCGGCAGTGGCGTCACCGGTGTGAACCTGCAGGCCGTAACGCAGCCGAGCTGACTTGCCCGGTTCGAGCACGAACGGCTGCGCGAGGGCTTTGTTGTTCTGATACGCCCCTTCACCGAATGGGCTGACTGAGAACAAGCCGTAATCACGAACGTGGTACCGCGACGGACGGAAGTTGGCGGGATGATCCATGATCGCGACGCCGTAGATCTTGCCATCGACTGGGCCCGAGTAATCGACCCATTTGGACCGCTGGCCCCAGCATTCCTTCGTCCCCTTTTTCCCTTCGGCGTTCGTCACGATGCCGCCAACGACTTCTCGCATCGTGGTGGCGACGCGAATGCCGAACAGGCCTTCTTTCGTATCATCGAACGTCACTTTTTCGCCGCTCGGAGTGAAGGTCGTATCGTAGATCACCAGCCGCGTCGGGAAGATCGAGATCGTGGTGGTTTCGATCAGGATCGGCAGTTCGTCTTTTCCAAGCCAATGATTCTTCAGCTTGATCTGAGCGGGATTGCCGTCGATCGCTTCGACTTTCACGTTCAGGATCTTGCCCGATTCGGCCCAGAACTTCACCTCGTTGACTTCATCGACCGAGAACCAGATTCCCTTGTGATGCGGATGATCCTTGTCCTTCGGATCACTCAGCGGCCGAGTCACAATCGCTCCGCCCGCCGCATGAACTGGCGACAGGAACGGCTTGGCCCATTCGGGACCCGTATGCAGGAATGTAAAGTTCTCGCTGCCGATCATCACGGCCAGCCCGCCGTCAGCCTCTTTGAATGTGACCTTGTCGGTCGATTGAGCTTGGGCCGCGTTCGACCAGAGAACGGCACTGCTGGCCAGGAGAATCATTAAAGACGGCAGCAGACGTGTCATGGAGCATCTCCTGTGGTAGGCAGAGAAGGCAGGTGGGTCTAAGCGGTCGGCGAACAATCGTACCGGCATCGGTTTCTTGCAGTCGAGTGTCCCGGTGGATAAAAGCGAGCAGGCCAATGTTCTTTTGCACAGGACATCGCACTAATGCGCTCGACGA